>JBEKQN010000035.1:0-16760 GCA_049519675.1 Acidimicrobiales bacterium
CGGAAAGTGTCCAATCAAATACCCCATGAGCGCGACGATGTTGGGCTCGTTGATGGGACAAGCCATGTCGATGTGCGCTCCGAGCGCGTCACCCACTTCTCGCGCGTAGTTGCCCATCCAGCTCGTGATGTCGGGGCTTTCAAATCCGCCCGCGTCGGCCACCCAGAGCGGCAGGGTGAAGTGATGCAGCGTGACGACCGCCAGGATGGAGCGTTGGTGACAGGCATCGATGACGTCGCGATAGTGGTTCAGCGCGTCTTGGGAGAAGTGTCCCTGTTCGGGTTCGATGCGCGCCCACTCGATCGAGAATCGATACGCGTTGAGGCCGAGTGACGCGACGATATCGAGGTCCTCTTCGTAGCGGTGCCATGAGTCGCACGCGTCACCGCACGGTTCGGCGGTGGAGGTGCCGGCGGCGTGCTCGAATCGCCACCAGTCGGTGTTGGTCCCGCCGCCTTCGATTTGGTAGCCCGAGGTAGCGGTGCCCCAGAGAAAGGGACTCGGAAAGTGTACGTCGCGTGTGGTCATGGCATTGAACTTATCCGCCGCGCGCGGGTCGGGCGGCGAGGTCGCAATCGCGCGGACGCGTCAAAATTTTTGTGCGTCGCCGTTCGCGCCGACGGGCTACTTGTTGACGATGTAGTAGAAACCCCAGACGACCATGGCCAAGATTCCCGCGGCGCTCAAGCTCGCCACGAGTACGCTGGCCCCGCGGTACAACACGACCGTGTCCTTGTGCTGAAAGGCCGACAGCGCGTAGACGCCAATCGTGAAGAGCAGGACGAGGCCCAGTGACGTGCCGGCGCTGATGTAGAGCACCTGCCACAGGGCGTGCCAATCAATCAGCGGCGTTGAGACGGTGACGGTGCCGGCCACGTGTCGCTACACCCCCACCAGTTCGTTGTCGGCAGCGGCGACCTTCGCCACGGGCTTCTCGAATGCTTCGTCGTGCTCGCCCCACTTGTCATTGACATTGCTGGCGTCGATCTTGTCGCGGCGTGAGCGCAGGAAGATGAAGCTGCAGTAGAGCGCCAGCACGACGCCCATCACCACGTCGCCGAGCGAGTAACCGAGCGCCTTGGCGGCGTAAAAACTGACCGCTCCGCACATGGCCGCGCACGGCAGCGTGATCAACCAGGCAACACCCACCCGGCCCGCGAGTGACCAGCGAACGGAACGCTTCTTGGTGCCAATGCCCGACCCCAGGATTGATCCGGTGGCGACGTAGGTCGTCGAGAGTGGCATGCCGAAGTGGCTCGACGTCAGGATGACCGCCGATGAGGTGATCTGTGACGCAAAGCCCTGCGTGGGACTGAGTCGCGTGAAGCCTTGGCCCATCGTGCGAATGATGCGCCATCCGCCGATGTAGGTGCCCATTCCGATGGCGATGCCGCAGAGCAGGACAACCCACATCGGGGTTGACGAGTTGGCGACTAGCGTGCCGTTGGCGATGAGCGCGAGGGTGATAACGCCCATGGTCTTCTGGGCGTCATTCGTGCCGTGGGCAATGGAAAGTAACGACGACGAGCCAATCTGCCCCGCTCTCATACCCCAGGACTTGGTGGCGTCATTCGACTTTTTGGTGAGCCGCCGTGACATCGTCGTCGCGAGCGCCGCAATCACTAGCGCGAAGACGGGCGCCGCGATGGAGGGGGCGAGGACCTTGCCGACGATGCCGCTCCAGAGCACGGAACTCGTCCCGGCGTGGGCCATCATGGCGCCGACAACACCGCCGATAAGTGCGTGACTCGAGCTGGAGGGAATCGCGAAGTACCAGGTGGTGACGTTCCACGCAATGGCTCCGACGAGGCCGGCGAAGACGACCGGCAGAATGATGTCGCCCTGGCTCACGATGCCGCTGGCAATCGTGGCGGCGACCTTCAGCGACAACAGTGCGCCGACGACGTTGAGGACGCTGCTCAACAGTACGGCCGTCCGGGGTTTTAGCGCGCCGGTCGCGACGCTCGGCGCAACCGCGTTCGCAGTGTCGTGGAATCCGTTCGTGAAGTCGAAGCCGATCGCCACAATGACGACCAGGGCCAAGAGGAACGTGTTGTGCACCCCTCACTTCTAGCAAGCGATTCGTTGAACTAAAGGGGAATGGCGCTCATTTGGTTTACTTTTGTTCCAGAGTTCACTTTGGGTTTACCTTCACATTCTCGATGCAATCGAGAATGTGTTGGCTACGCCGCGAGTTTGTTCTGCAACGCCGACAAGACCTTGAACTCTGACGTTAACTTCTTTGCCAAGTTGGTGAGAACAGTCTTCGTGATCGATTTGCCTTTACCGTTAATAATGGCGATCGTGTCGCGGCTATCAATGGCTTGCGTGTTCGCAAATTGGATCAACAACTTATTGAATTGCGCATTGGGACCGTTGGCGTCATTTTTCATGCTGGCCGCCTCGGCGAGGAGGCTCTTGTTGGCGCTCAGAATCGTCGGCGCCGGCGCCGTGGAGGTTTCGGCTTGGGTGTCGACCTGCATCGCGTACGCGACGCCGACAACACCGACGCTCCACTCTTTGAACACCACGGCCGTCTTGGTCTGAGCGCAACCCAAGAGATAGTCGTCCGATCCGAGGTTGGACGTCTGGTAGTAGATGATGCCGATGTTGTTTGCCTCGTCGTCCGCGCCGGTCTGCTTGGGGTAGGCCGTGTAGGCGCCGATCAATGCTTTGGCGTCCACTTCGTATTTCACCACGATCGCGAGTTGAGATGGCGGTACGTCGTCCGCCTTCATCAATTTGATGTCCGCCTTTATGTCGCTCAGCGCAACATCGGCGGCGGCCTTGTCGGCCGTCTTAGTTTTCTTGCACGCTTTGGTCTGACAGAAAAAGAACGTACGAATGGCGCCAAGGTCTTTATTGCTCCCGGTGACGATGGCTTTCGTGGGCAGCAACGGCTTGGACTGGGAGGCCCCGGACTCGGTGACGGGCATGGCGACGAGGGCGAGCGCCACGAGCCCAATGATGAACCGAGCGACATTACGTGTGAGGACCTTAAATGACATTGTGATGGATTCCTTGCTAGGAAGCTGTTGGCGCATCATGAGATGCCCGACGCCGCGAAGTTACAAAGTGGCCCAGTGTCGCCAGAAACGAACTGTGCCACTTCATTACCGTCCAGGCTAATTCGAAATTCCGACCATCAATCGAGGTCGCCGTTAAGTTCACATAACTTTTGCGGCGTGCGTCACTGCTCAAGTACGAGGCAAAACGGATGACCCACGGGATCCAAGAAGACCCGAAACGTCGTACCGGGTTGAAAATCCGCTTTGGTTGCCCCCAGGGCGAGTGCGTGTGCTTCGCCAGCGTCGAGATCCGAGACCGCAAAATCCACATGCAACTGTTGGGGCACTGGTCCTTCGGGCCATGTCGGCGCGACGTAGCTCTCGACTTTCTGGAACGCGAGTGTTGGTCTACCCTCATTGAGCAGTTCGATCCACGTCACGTCTTGAGCTGGGAAATCGCCCAGCGGTTCAACGTCGAGTCCCGTGAGCTGTGAATAGAAGGCCGCGAGCTCGAGGGGTTCGAGGCAGTCAAGGGCCGTTACATTGAACCGGATCTGCGTCACGGCCTTAATGTAGTCGTCGTCCTGGTCCAGTGGCGGGTGGCACTTACAAGAGACGTCGCTCGGTTGCCCACTTCGTGAGTTGATGGCGATTGGACAACTGGAGCTTTCGAAGTACGGCCGACACGTGGCTCTCGACGGTCTTGATTGAGATGTTCAACTCCGTGGCGATCTCCTTGTAGGCGTAGCCTCGGGCGATGAGGCGTAGGACCTCACGTTCACGCACGGTGAGTTGATCTAATTCGGGATCAAATGGCGGCGGCGCCACTTCCGCTTCCCCGTTCTGAGAGGCGAACGCGTCGAGGACGAATCCGGCGAGACGGCTCGAGAACACGGCGTCGCCCGCGGCAATTCGGTAAATGGCTTCAATCAGTTCCGGCCCTTCAATATTCTTCGTCACGTACCCGCGTGCACCGGCTCGAATGATCGCGATGACGTCTTCGGCGGCATCGGAGACGGACAGCGCGAGGAACTTTACGGAGGGTTGATTAGAGATGACCCCTTCGAGCACCGCGCGGCCCCCGCCGTCGGGCATGTGCACGTCGAGCAGCACCACGTCGGGAGTTCGCTCGATGATCATCTCGATGGCCGCCTCTACTTCGTCAGCCTCGCCCACGAGCTCAACCTGATCGCCCAACTCCGTGCGAATGCCCGAGCGGATGAGCGCGTGGTCATCAACGAGGAACACTCGCGGCAGGGCACCCTCGCTCACGGAGATGTCTTCAGTGGCAGGACCAACTCAACTTCCGTACCGGCACCGGGCATGCTGCGGATGGTGGCCTGGCCCCCGTGGCGGGCCATTCGTTCCTTGATGGAACCCGATATTCCCTGGCGGTCGCTGGGTACATCTGCCTGGTCGAACCCTCGACCGAGGTCGCGCACGAACATCGTGATGCGTTCACGCTCGACTTCGATGTAGATCGAGACGCTCGGCGCTTCGGACCATTTAGCGGCGTTGATGGCCGCCTCACGTCCCGCACCAAGCAACGCCAGCACCGCACCGTTGAGCGTGCAGTCACCAACGATCACGACTTCCACTGCGATCGCGTAGCTGTCCTCGACTTCATGCTCAATCTCGAACGCCGACGCGGCCAAGGTGGTGGGCGGGTCGGACGCGATTCCAAAGGATTCGGGATCGACGAGCCATAAGCGAAGGTCACGTTCCTGCATACGAACGAGCCGGGCGACTTCCATTGGATTGTCGGCGGCTCGCTGGATGAGCGACAGGGTTTGCAGCACTGAGTCGTGCACGTGGGCGGCCATGTCAGCTCGCTCTTGAGCACGAACGCGCGCGCGTCGCTCCTTGGAGAGCCCGCGTATTGTGCCGATCCACCACGGCGCGAACAACACGACCATCCCGACAATAAGGGTCGTCGCGCCGACGACCACGCCGCTCGCTGCGCCGGGGCGCCGGCTGACTCTCGAGAGATTAGCCACACCAACGAGGATGAAGACCAGACTGACGACGGTGCGCAATGCGACTCCCGGCCACCCTTCCCCGGTCGAAGATCCCAAGTTCGCGATGGCGTCGGTCAATCGTCGCAGGTGCTCACGTTCGTTCGTCGAGACGCCGCGCCAGATGACGAGCGCACCGAGAACGCTCAGCGTGAAGAAGAGCGTGATGAGCCCGAACTTATTGATCCCCAGGATTTGCAAGGCGAGCATGAGCGACAAGATGGCGATGGCGCCCACAAAGAGAATCTCTTTTTCTCGCTTGTCTGATCCGATGCGCGAGAGGATTGATTTTTCCTCGCCCTGGCGGATCACCAGGATCCAGTAGGCCATGTAGACGGCAATTCCGAAACCGAGAAAGAGCGCCGAGATGACGGCGACAATGCGAACCCTCTTCGAATCAATGCCGAATCGCTTCGCGACGCCGCCGCACACGCCTCCCAATCGGCAATCGTCAGCACTGCGACGAAGCGGGCGTTGGGGACGGCCGGGGACCTTCTTCGGCGCCGACTGTTCCTTTGCGCGTTTCTTGGACGATGAGGTCACTCTTATGATTTCTCAAGTTTGGCATGACGTAGTCGCGCGCACAATCAGGGTAAACCCTCGTGTAGCGCCTTGGAAAACGTGAAAGTTGAGGGAAAACCCCGATTGTGAATCTGTTGATCGATTCTTAGCATTGAGCGCATGGACATAGAAGACGAAGTCACCAATACTGAACCTGCTGACAAGGAATCACCAACGGACGAGCCAACTGCACTGCGGCGCAGCTCGACCAGGCGAATCATCGGCGGCGTCGCGAGCGGCATCGGCGAGCGTTTCGACATCGACGCCAACATTGTGCGCGCTGTCTTCGTGGTCCTGGCGTGTCTGTACGGGTTTGGCGCCGCCATCTACCTCATCTTGTGGGTGCTCGTGCCGCGCGCTGGCGAGAGCGATGCAACGTCAGAAGAACTCGTTGTTACCGAGCAAGAGGAAAAGCGATCGTCGCGGTGGCGCGCGATTGTTCTGATTGCGGGCGCACTGTGCCTGGGTCTTATCTTCATTGCTTTTTACACGAATGGTCCCGCCTGGGGAAGCGGTGTTGGATCAGCGTGGCTAATTTTCTTGGTGATCATTGCCGTGCTCTCGCTGCGCGGGCCGCGACGACGTTTCACGCTCGGTCGACTCTTGACCGGATTCTTCTTGGTAGTGGTGAGTCTGCTCATCCTTGTCACCGGAGGATTTCTCGGTTTCGTCGCGATGACTGGTGTGCCGATCAGAGGTGGCATTGGCGACAACGTTTACACTCCCACGTCGATCACCCAAGTCAAGTCCGTCTATCGCACGGCCCTTGGCAAAATGACCGTCGACCTTCGCCAGGTGTCTTTCAGTGGCCAAACTCTGTCAGTGACGGCGTCGGTGGCCGCGGGCGACCTCGTCATTGAAGTACCGCCGGGCGTAGTCGTGGACGTGACGGCGCACAGCGGCGCTCAGGGGATTAACTACCCCCAGGGTTATGAAAATTTCTACGTCGCGCCCAAGACGGGAACTCATCAAGGGATCTTGAGATTGCACGCCAGTGTGGGCGTGGGACAGATTGAGTTGATCCGTTCGATTCCGGGATCTCAGTTTTTTATTAACTAGCGCTCTTTTTGGCCCTCTGCGAGTAGCTACTCGCGTCACTCTGGTGAAAGGTAACTGGTGGACGATCATTCGAGCCGTCAACGATGGATAGTCCATCTGTGGCTGATCGTCACCGTGCTGCTGTCGTTGTTAACGCTCCTGCCGCACTTCTCGATTTATGTCCACATATTCTTCGGCGTGCTCTTCGCGGGCCTCGTCGTCGCGCACCTTCGCCATCGCCGCCGCACGGTCTCTATTCTTCTGGGCGATTTGCGACGCTTCGCGCGGTGGATACGGCCGCGGGGTCGAATGGCGTGGGCTGACGTTATCTTGTTGTTCGTCACATTCAACGTTGTCGTGTCGGGTTTCTTCGACTATTTCGAACATCGCCCCGTGATGGTTTCCATCGGACTTATAAGTCCGATCCGTTGGCACGTGGTGTCGTCGCTGGTGCTGCTCATACTGTTGAGCGTCCATACGCTTCGACGCTGGGGGCGCCTGCGAACCTCGAAGGTTCGTTAATTCTTCAGCGAGTACTTCAGGGTCACGAGCGGGGCATTGATGGCACGACGAATATTCGGGAATGTGTCGAGTGACTGGACGGCGAGTTGCACCACGAGCGCGACGCCAATCGCGGCCAGGAAGGCGGTGCCCACGGACCCGGTGCGCAGCAACTCAGCCAGTACCAGCATGGAGGCGACGTAGGAGAAGGATCCCTTGGTCACGCCGTGCAGGAACTGGGCCGACGCGTTCGCGCCGAGTTCTCGGTGGGTGACAAAGGCCATGACGAGGCTCATCATTGGCAGCGCGGCGATGAGTCCGGCGAACCCCGGCCCAATCCGGCCGGCCACCGTGACGAGAAAGAGGGTGAATCCGGCCGAAATGATGATGCGCAACATGAAACGGTATCGACCGCTCTCCTGGGTCGACGTTTCACTGTACGGCCACCAATAGAGTGCGACCGCAAATCCGCCAGTCGCGAGGAAACTCGCGAGCAGTACGGAAAGATCGAGCAGGTTGAGCGCGGCGATGGTGATGACGAAAGAACACACTGCACCCGCCAAGGCGAGCAGGGGCGAGATCCTCGGGGCCAACAATGCATACATCCAAATGACGACGACTTGGGCTGAGGCACCGACCAAGATGGCGCCCGACATGGAGCTGGCGAAAGAACTGCCGTGCTCGAGCGCGACCAGCCACAAGAGCGGCAGGCTGGCCAATGGCAATCCGATGACCAATCCGCCGATGTCGTTGCCGTACCGTCGTTGAATGAGGGTCGCAACGACGACGATGAGAGGGGCAATGGCAACTCGGACAAGCAGAAGAAACATGCCTCCAGAATACGTACGTTTATGCCTTAAATGACTCGGATAAGTCTTCATTATTGCCTTAAATGCCTTGATTAATCATGTAGTCTGACCATAGTTCCTCCTAAAATGAGGCAGTGAGTAAAGGAGAGACGTGGACGATATAGATCGGTCGTTATTGGAAGCGTTGATCGACGACGCGCGTCTGAGTTATCAACAATTGGCCGACCAGGTGCATCTCAGTTCGAACAGCACGGCCGAACGGGTGCGACGACTGCGCCAATCGGGAGTGCTGGCTGGCTACCACGCCGAGATCGACCTCGCGAAGCTTGGGTACACGCTGCACTCGCTCACGGACGCGAAGCTAAAGGATGCGATTGACCGTTTTGACTTCGAACGTGACCTGAGAAACGTCCCGCAAATCCTGAATGCGGTCCACACCACCGGAGAGTTCGACTATCAGTTGCGCATCGTAAGTTCAAGCACCAATGAGCTGGAATCCGTCGGCGATATCCTGCGCCAGATGGGCGCGCGTGATATTCAGAGTCGCATTGTCCTGGGAGAGACTAAATATAATTCGGCGCGCCTGCTCTACGGCAAGTTGTAATTAGCGAAGGCTTCGTGTCGTCACACCAGCGTCGGCGTAGTTATTGAGGTGCCCGCGGGAAGCTCAACTCGGCCCTGCGCGCTGAGGCGCCACGCGGACTGGCGGCCCTGCACCGTCCATTCGGAGGGTCCACCCACGATGGCCGTCTCCTCGTCAATCCCAATGACCGTAATCGCCGGGTCGTGGGGCAGCAGGAATCGAGTGACGAGGTCGGGGACTTTTGAAGCGAAGAAATCGAAGTGGGGAATGACGCGCAAGTGTGGCAACAAAGCCAAACCGTTGGTTCCGCCTTGGCGTGGGTGACGAAGCGAGGGGACCCACGCGGTCATCGCCATGGCGCCGGCGCTGCAACCCGCGAGGGCGGCGCCATCTCTCCAGGCGGCGACGATTGCCTTCCACACCGCAGAATCACGCAACGTATCGGCCAAGAATCCGGGATTGCCACCAGAAAGGTAGATGAGACCAGCGCCGGCAACTTGCGCCGCGATCTCTTCGTTGTCGGCGTCGGCGCGGTCGCCCACGGCCAGAATGATCGGTTCTACGCCGAGACGTTGTGCCTGCTCGATGCCGAGGTTGTGCCAACGCTCGACGACCGAAGGTCCGTCGGGCACGGCTGCAGTCGCCAATTGGACGTAGCGAGAAGGCCGGCCCGCTAAGAGACCGGCTTCAATGTCGGCCATGATGGGCAGATATTCTCCGGATCCCACGAGCGCAATAGGGCCGTGACCGGAATGTTCGCCTATGACGTCCTGCGATTCATCAGTTGACACTCGTCGCTTCTCTCGAAAATCATCATTTCATTATGTCGTGATTCAGCCGACTTCAATCGGTGCGTGGCCGCTGCAGTGGAATGTGAGGACTCTTCTCTCGAACCTTTCGTATGGTCCGAGAGAGGAGTTCCAATATTTACTTCAAAATCCGGCTACTAATTGTTGCCAAAGTCGCGGGCGAGCGCGCTCAGGTTGGGAATCCCCAGTCCGGTTGCCTCGTTGAAGACCGCACCAGGGTTGCCGGTGAAGAAGTCGTTGTCGTTACTGGTGCTGGCCGACTGGAGCGTCGTGAATGGCGAATAACGAGACGTCGCGAAACTGTAAATTGACGGATTCCAGAATCCAACGCGGTGTCCCAGAGCCGAGTCGATCACGGCCGTCGAGCCGTTCAACTGCGGACCGACAAAGCTCGTGCCGCCCCAACCACCCTGCAGCACCGGTTGCGGACCGCCCGCCGACGCCGGGATAGTCGCAAAGGATGGCTCATACAGCAGGTACCCGCTGAAGGGATCAGCGTTGGCGGAAACGTCGGGCAATGCGCGTCCAGATCCCTGGCCGTGGACGAGACTCGGCGTCGGGTTGAAGTTCCATTCCGTGGGTTCGATCACTCCGCCACCAATGTCTGCGGGTGTCGTGGGTGTCAAGTACTGCACACCCGTATAGGACTGGGTCCCCGACACGCCGTACTGGTACGAGGGAGTTGGTTGATCGACGCTAAATCCTCCGCCGCCACCGGCTACGTTCGACTCTGCCGCCTGAGCGAGGGGAATGGCGCCAATCTTGGCGAACGTCGGCCAGAGGTAGTCCCAACCCCACGCACGCTGCTGGGCGTTGGAGGCTTGGGCCGAAATCCCGGTCGTCGAGTCGGTGACCGTTCCGCTCCAGGGCAATGTCGTGCCCCCACCCGTGGTGACGTAGGGGCTGTCGGCCGGGGTGTCCACGGAGAGCTCGGTACTGCCCAGCTCATCGTTGTCGTCATAGGCGCCAGCGTCGCCGGCCGCGACGAACACTGACTGACCTTGCGCGTCCATTTCCAGGAATGCCTCGTTGAAAGCGGCCTCGTAGGTTGACGTTTCGACGCCCTCGGCGACTTCCGCCTTGACCACTGGTTCGGATTCGCCCCAACTGGTCGAAACAGTGCTGGCGATATCTTGACTCGCAGCATCAAAGAAGTCGTCGATGAAGTTGGAGTCAGATAGTCCAGACTGGTACACAAGGACGTTGGCACCGGGCGCGATTCCGCCGGACTGCTCTACGTCGAGGTCAGTCTCACCGGTGCCCGACGCGTCAGAGGGTGGGCTGGCAGAATTATCAACATTCACCACGGTCAGGTTTCGACCGACATTAGGCAAGTGCAAGATGTTGTTCCAGAAATACTGGGGCGCGCCCGGGTCGAGCGCCGCCAGGGTCACGATGGCCAACGTCTGGCCACGTCCGGCGGTGGGACTCTCGAGCGGGCTGAGACCGTAGTTGGACTCAAAGGTCGCGGGCGTATTGCAGTCGTTCGCGAGTCCCGACAGTGCAAGGCACGAATTCGAATTGCCGGTTTGCGGTTTTGACATGGCGGCCGGCGTGTGCACGGCCTGGCTGGTGAACGCCGCGTAATTGCTCAAGCCCAGGATGGAGAGGACGTACGAGGCGATCGAGCTCGGCAGTTGCGGGGCCGTGCTCGGCGCGTGCACCGTCTGGGCCGGTGACGACGGCCAGCCGTGTCTGCCGGGGTAGCCAGGCACGGTGTATTGGTATTGCTCGTTCGACAGGGCCCTATTGAATTCGCCAGCGGTGCCGTTGGCCACCACGTCGACGTTGCCCGGGTAGACCTGCGTCGAGATGCCGAAGCGCCCGAGATAACTCTCGAGTTGACTGACGTTGGACTGACTCTGACCGTACTCTTGCGCGAATTGATTCACCGAGAGAAATGAATTGGGGCCGATGCCCTGGTCAACGGTCTGTTCGAGCTGGGATAAGTTGCGCTCGTCGAGAATGAACGACACCGTTTCGGGCACGTTAGGCATCGTTGGATCGAAGGCTTGGGCTCCTGGCAGGGCCGAAACGTCGACGCCTTGGCCAACCGAGACCAATGTCGTCGCTGTCGTGCCGTCCGCTCCCGCGCCAACACCCAAAACCGGTGAAAGGCCGAGTGCGAGGGCGCCCATCGCGATGCCTGCTCGAATCCCAAAGTGCTTCATTCTCATCAGATAAATCCCCCTATTTCCAATGGCGCGCCGACGCGACGTGGTTCGCCCGGTATTTCGCCATCCCGGCGAGGTAATTGCTAAGGCGAGTGTAACGAGACATCCCCGGGGCCGCCAAACCGCTTTCGCTCGTACACACGGACGAAAATTTCCCCAATGATGTGAGGAAAACTCACTGTTAGTTTGAACATCGTGAAGCGCATTGGGCTCATCGGCGGCATGTCCTGGGAGTCGACGAATGCCTACTATTCCCTCTTTAACCAGTTGACGGCCGAACGCTACGAATCTTGGGTTCAGCCACCGCTTCTAATTGACTCCGTCAACTTCAGCGAAATCGTGGCCCTCCAAGAGGTTGGCGACTGGTCCGGGACTGGTCGCATCCTGGCGGACTGCGCTCGCCGTCTGGAAGCCGGCGGTGCCACGGTCCTGGGGATTGGCGCGAACACCATGCACATGAATTTCCAGGATGTTGTCGACGCCGTCTCTATTCCGGTGGTCGATGTTCGCGACGCGATCGTGACGGGCCTCAAGGACCTCGGCGCGACATCGCTATCGCTACTGGGTACGCGCTACGTGATGGAGAACGACTTCTATTCGTCACATCTCGAAGCTCGTGGAGTCACAGTCGTCAAACCGTCGGCCAATGAAATCGATGAGTTACAGGCGATCATCTTTGACGAGCTCACCCAGGGCGTCGTGAACGAGAAATCGAGGCAACGCTTGTTTGCCATTGCCGAGGGCTGTCGGACTCGCGGCGGTGACATTGTGGGGCTCTGCTGCACGGAGTTCGGAATGTTGGTCAATGGGCGCAATGCCCCATGGCCATACATCGATTCGACCGTTACCCACGTGCGCGCTCTACTGGATTACTAGCCATCGGCAGATGCGGCAGATTGACGCTAGAGAACCCTTAACAGTCTGAGATTCTCTTGGACGTCACCGAGGTGATGTTCCGCTTCGTGCAGGGCTTGCGCGGACGCCCACAAGATCGTGACGGCGTTTGGTGTTATCGGACTGAAGATGAACTCGCGTTGCTCGTAATTCGTTGGCAGTGACTCGAACGTGCGGATGAACAGGTTCGACATGGCGGTCAGTTCGCTCGCGACGTCGTGTGCAGAATCCTGCTTGTAGAAGCCCAGCGAAACCCGCTGGTCGCGGTAGATAGGTGAGCCAGTGGGTCTCTCCTGCACTGACGCCGCGATGATCCGGTCACGAATCGAAATCAAGACGTCACGAAGATGCGCTCCGTACTCATTTACTGACCATCGTTCGTCAGACGGTCGTGTCGAGGAAAACTCGCGCGCGTCTGCGATAGCGGCGACGA
The DNA here is from genome assembly GCA_049519675.1 of Acidimicrobiales bacterium. Lineage (GTDB taxonomy): Bacteria > Actinomycetota > Acidimicrobiia > Acidimicrobiales > RAAP-2 > RAAP-2. The sequence goes on from JBEKQN010000035.1 coordinate 12,826, forward strand.
AGGTCTCGGTTGCGGCGCGCAATCGATCGGGAATCTCGGTTGGCCTGATCGCGTCCCACACGAATCCGCACTGCTCGCATGAGGAAGTTGGCGACACGCGAACAATGTACCGGGACTCTTCTTCGACCGAGCGGGCGAACAGAATTCGCGGGCGTACCAGTGTCCCAACGGGCGGGTCATTACGCCACAGAATCCGCACATTTGGGTCCGATACCGTTGTGGTGTGTCAGAACTCACGCGCACCCAAAGTGATATTCATACGCCGCGTTTGATACTCGCGCATATCGCGGGAGATCGACTCATCACACTTTTCGAGGATCCCGAGAGCGACAGCGTCTATGAAGATCGCGACTACAGCAATCCTCACCGCGAGTTAATCGATCACCCGGGGCCCCTTGGATGGCGCGTGCCTCAAGTCAAGCAAGATGCCTCGCTGAACAAGTGGTTCCTTCGATGGATGGTATTGAAGTCGTCGAAGGAGATCGTTGGCAGTACCAGTTTTCATGGCGCGCCTAACGCCGAGGGCATGGTGGAAATAGGTTTGGGAGTGCACCCCGACTTCCGTGGTCGCGGTTTCGCTCGCGAGGCACTCGTCGGCATGTGGAGTTGGGTAGTCGAAGAACCCGGTGTCAAGGTGCTGCGTTACACCGTGAGCGCCACCAACCTGCCTTCAATGAAGCTCATTGACAGATTTGGTTTCACTCACGTCGGTGTGCAAAATGACGCGAAAGATGGACCAGAGCAGATCTTCGAAATGTCGGCGTCGGAGTTTCGCCGACAACATGCCGCGCGTTGGACCTCGCCGTAGTCTCGCGCCGATCCGGATTGAAAGTCAGACGGCAATTAGGTGTAACGGGATTTATCGAACGCGACTGCCGCCAGACCTCGTTACGATGTAGTGAAAATGCGGGCCACCCTCTTACTGACCGCGACGATTGAGATTGTCGGTGTGAATCCCTATGTGTTGGTGAGCGCGGCGCAGGTCGCAGTCCTCAGGCCCGAATGGCGGCGACCAATGCCCGTGCTCGTCAAAGTCAACGGTGCACCAACAGCGCCGTGGCGTACCAGCATGATGCCGAACGGGCGCGGCGATTTCTTGTTGTACCTCCACGGGAAAATACGCGACGTCTCGAGCACGAAGGTGGGTGACGTGGTGACGATTGATCTGGCCTTCGACGAGACGTATCGCAATGGTCCCCAGCACCCGGTGCCCGAATTGCTGCAAGCGGCACTTGACAGAGATGAGACCATCGCGCACAATTGGGCGAGGTTGACGCCGAGTCGACAAAAGGAGATACTTCGCTATTTTGCCGCGCTGAAAACGCAAGAAGCGAACGTTCGAAATGTCGAGCGGATGGCACGGATTTTGGGTGGAGAAGCCGGTCGCTTCATGGGTCGTGATTGGCGTGACGGCGAGTAACTGGGCGTACGGCACAGGATCGTGTATGTCTCTTCAAGAAGACCGGCTATTAGCACCGAGCAGCGCCACACGCGGCACGTCCCACGTGCCGCTACGTGAGATCGATTCCGTCGAGTAGCAACTGGACGCCCGAGAATGAACCGCCCACGTTAAGTTCGGCGAGTGCGATTCGCCCGTTGAGCAGCAGCGCCAGGTCTGAAGCCGTGCCGCGGATTTCGGTCGGGGCCGAAGTGTCGCCTGGGACATTCCATGTACCCCCCGTATCGGTCGAACGAAAGATGACCATTGGTCGACCGGTCGTTGGGATTTCGCTGGCGTGTACTTCGAGAAACTCGCCCACGCCGTCGTGCGCGACGTCGTGGTCAATCGTTTGGCGATTGCCTAATGCCAGACAGACGTCCCAATGATGGATGGCCGCTTCTTGCACTTGATGACGAGCGACCGCTCCCGAGGTCAACGGCTCACCCCACCACGTCCAACACGGCGAATTATCGCCAAGATCCTCCAGTGCCGCGGCGAGCGACGCGGTGCAAGCCCGGAACCATTGGGCCAGATTGTCGTCAGCGGGATCTTCGACCTCACCCAAGGAAGATTTCGTCGAGCTGTCACGAGCGAGGAGGTTGTGGGCCCAGAACAACTGAACCCGACCGACGTGGTAAATGAGGTCACCGACTGTCCACTCTGGACAGGACGGCACTGCGAGTTGCTGGTTGGCCAGCGTGCCCTGAAAGGCAATGTCCTCGCTGAAGCGTTCGATGAGTTCAAGTGAAGTGGGCATCGAACAAAATATATCTACGCTCCAGCGACCAGTGTCAATATTCTCGTCGGCTACGTGACCCGTTTTTTGCGCGGCTTCGGCGCCATCAACGCCGAGGACGTTACCCGCACTAACTCCACTAGCCAGTCGTGATCGCTCAACTTGGACGTTGAAATCTTGAAGGCCGGCTTAGCCCCGGGGTACGGAGAACCTTTAGCGACCCGTCCGGCGATGACACTGCCCGGTTCTGTGACTTTGACGAAGAGAGTGTTGTCACAGACCAACGCAAAATTCTTGCCCTCGAAATAGAGTCCGTATTCACCAAACATTGGTTTGGCAGAGATCTCCAACGGAAACAATCGCTCGAGGACATTAGCGATGAACTTCGGATCAGTGGCCACCACGAGAATTTAACAACACTCCGCTTCCCAGTCGATCGCTGTGCTCGCCTGCTTATACTCTCGTTCATGGTGACCCTCACCGATGAAGTCCGTCGAGCGCTTACCGCGGGTCGGCTCGCACACGTCACCACCATCAATCCGGACGGCGGTCCTCAAGTCAGCGCGGTGTGGGTTGGTCTGGAGGGCGACGACATCGTCATTGGTCACCTGATGGGTGGCCGCAAGGTCACGAACATCCAGCGCGATCCGCGCGTGGCACTGACGGTTGAAGTTGACGGAGCCAATCCGATGGGCATGACCAACTACCTGATTATCTACGGCCACGCCCGACTTACCGAGGGTGGCGCACCGGAACTTCTGCAGCGGTTGGCCGAGGTCTACATCGGACCGGGCGTCAAGTTTCCTCCGATGGACGGCCCGCCACCCGGCCACGTCATTCACATCACGCCCGAACGCGTGGGCGGCGTCGGACCGTGGGTGCACTAAGAAGATGCGCGTTCGGTCCGGATTGGTCCCCTTAGCCACCTGTGTTGGTGTGACGAACAGTGTCAGTGCATGTAGAGGTAGCGCCGGCGCATGAGCGAGCCGCCACCGAGTCCGTCTGCACCCATTGGTTCTCAGTCGGAAGTCTTTGAACGGTATCTTGACTATTTCCGCGCCCGGATAGTTGACGGGGTTGAGAGTCTTCCCGAAAGTGAGTTGCACGAGAGCCGCCTCGCGTCGGGCTGGACGCCACTGCAGCTGTTAAAGCACTTGCGTTTCGTCGAACTGCGGTGGTTGGAATGGGGGTTTGACGGCCGTGCCGTCGAGAATCCGTGGGGCGATCAGGAAGGGCATCACTGGTTCGTCGAATCGACCGAGACGCGCCGAGAACTAATAGAGGCACTTGAAGCTCAGGCCACGCGAAGTCGGTTCATCATTGAATCAAATGACCTAACGGCCGTGGGACAACCTGGGCCTCGATGGGAAGGAGAAGATCCGCCGACCCTTGAGCGGATTCTCTTTCACGTGCTCCAGGAATACGCCCGGCACCTTGGCCATCTCGACATCGTCTGCGAACTTGTTAACGGCGCGCCAGAACGATAGAGAAGTCAGTTTTTCCGACGAAGTTGCGCCTTGAACAGAGTGCCCAGATGCGTGTTCTTGAAACTCGTATCGTATTTCAGACCATACCCGGCGAAACGGTCGAAGCCAACGTGGCCGAGCCAGATGATGCCGATGGCCAAGACCAGCACGTGGTTGTAGTGCCAGCCATAGAGAATGGTGAGCGATGGAAGCAAGTACGTGTGTCCCGCGTTGTACAAGAACGCGCCGATCTTCGTGTTACTGATGTAGCCGAGCATGAAGATATCGGGGA
>JBEKQN010000036.1:0-16580 GCA_049519675.1 Acidimicrobiales bacterium
GCGGCGTGGGCCATCACCTGAAGCAGTACGCCCACCACGGCGATCGGAGCGCTAAAACTCATGCCAATGGCCAAAATGCCCATGTGCTCGACGCTCGAGTACGCCAACATTCGCTTCATGTCTCGCTGGCTGAGTAGGTAGAGCGTGGCCAGCAGCAGCGTCGCCACGCCAAAAATCAAGAAAACGTCTCGCGGGAAAGTAGGCCCCAAGGTTCGAACGGCAATTTGGAAGAAGCGCAGGATGGCGTAGAAACTGACCGCCAGCAATGCCCCCGACAGTAGCGCCGACACAGGGGTCGGCGCCTCGGAGTGGGCGTCGGGCAACCAAGTGTGAACTGGGAAGAGGCCCATCTTGGTGCCATAGCCCAGGACCGCGAGCACGAAGGCGAAGCGCACCACGTCGGGATGGAAATGTGCGGCGCTCGCGAGCAGTGTCGGGTACGACAAGTTATAGGACGACCCCAGAACCGACGTGCCGGCGTAGTACATCACGATCGTCGCGAACAGCGCAATACCCAGTCCCAGCGAGGCGATCAGGATGTACTTCCACGCCGCCTCCGACGCGCCTTCGGTGTCATCGATCGCCACCAGCAGCGCCGACACCACGGTCGTGATTTCAATCGCTATCCACAACAGCGCCAGTCCGTTGACCAACGGGACAATCACCAGCGACCAACAAAAGAGATTGAGCCCCGCGTGGAAGCGCCGCCCGTAGACCCGTCCCGCGGTGCTCGGGTCGAGCGGCAGATAGCCGCGCACGAAGATTGCTGTCGTCGCGTAGAGGAACGTGACGGCCAGTAAAAAGACCACCGACAGCGAATCAACTCGTATGAGCCCACCGGCGGTGACGCTCGAATGCGTGACGCCGGGAATCAACCCGATCGAGAGAGCGAACGTGGTCACCCCCACGACGATTGTCAAGTGGCGCGTCACGTCGATCGGCACCACGCACGCGACAATCGCCATCAAGAACGGCAGGCAGACCAAAACCACTACGAGCGCGGACACCGCTACCCCCTCAACCGATCGAAGTCGTGGGTTGACAGGGTGTCGTTTCGCAAATGGTGCACTCGCATGATGACGCCGAAGACCACCACGGCAACTAACAGGTCAAAGAGGAACGCCACGTCCACGATTAACGGCAGACCGGATGCCACCACCAGGCTCGCGATGGAAACACCATTTTCCAGCGAAAAAAACCCGATGGCCTGAGACACGACGTCCTTACGCAAGATGATGAGCACAAATGCGACGAGCACGATGGCGCAGGCAATCGAGAGCGCCGAGGTGGGTAGTGACGACGAACTCACGTGAAGAGAGCCGACCGCAAAGAAACCGAACGCCGCCACGACTATCGCAATAAGAATCGCGCTCGCAACGCCAAGCACCGAGCTGCCAGCCAAATCGGTGTCGGCGTCTCGCAGCAGCCGCATGATCAGCCCGGGCACTAACAGGACCTTGAGCAGCAGCGAGAGCGCAGCCAGCACGTATAACTCGTCGATGTGCTTTGACGCCGCCACGAAGACCGCCAGACTAGCGACGACCAACGACTGAAAGGCGTACAGGCGCACTTGGGATCGCAAGAGCGGAGCTCGCAACATCGCGAACTCGCTCAGCAAGACGAGCACCGCCAGGCCCGCAGTGATGCCGTCGTAGGTCGATGGGACGTGGTGCACTAGCCACCACCCGCATAAAAGACGAGTACCGACAGGACCGCGAGCAGGAACGCGCTCGCGACGAATTCGGTGATCTTGAACAGCCGCAACTTAGAGAAGAGATTGTCAATGATGGCAAAGACCCCACCAACGGCCATGGCCTTGGCGAGCAGCGCAACGATCGCGAGCAGCACCGAGCCCAAGCTCTGCGACGACGCCAGTCCCCAGGGTGCCACGAACACGTTGATGAGAATTGTGTAGAGGATCAGCTGCTTCATGGTTGATCCCCACTTGAGCAACGCCAGTGGTGGTCCCGAGTGTTCAAGCGTGCGAGCTTCGTCGATCATTCCGAACTCCAGCGTGCCCGAATGAGTTTCAACCGGAATGCGGCCGGTGTCCACTAAGACAACGAGGAAGAATGCGGCGGCGGCCAGCACGTGGCTCGGACGGACCATCTGGGACGCGGACGAGCGAATCGTCGCCGAGAGCGCGTACGGCAGGTCCGTGCGGGTGATCAACGCCACGGCAAAAATGACGAAGAGGATCGTGGGTTCGATGAGCGCGCCGAACGTCATAGCTCGACTGCTTCCTAATTGCGCGTACGGCGCGCCCGACTCCGCACCGGCCAGCGCCACCGCAAAACCGGCCAGGGCCAGGATGAACCCGCCCCCCATGATGTCGCCGGTGTAGCCCAGTGGCAGCGGGAAGGTCGTGAGCACCGGGATCAACATCGGCACCGTGAGGTAGCAGGCAAAGGCCACGATTGGTCCCGCGAGAAACACCCAGCTGGACTCTTCCGTGACGAGGGTCTCTTTGCGAAAGTACTTAGCGATGTCGTAGTAGGGCTGGAGTATTCGCGGACCACGCCGACCCTGAAGGCGAGCCTCGAAGTGCGCGATGACGCCACTGACGAGAGGCGCCCCAAAAAGTATCGCCAAGACCTGGAGTGCCTGGACCCCTTCAACGGGTACAACTATTGCGCCCACCACGACCTCCACAGAATCAAACTCCGTAGAAGCCATTAGCCGTTTGCGGCGATTTGGGCTGCTGCCTGTCGGGGCCTCATCCGACATTTCTGACTTTATCTCATGGATAAGCCCAGGGGCTGAAATTCTTTAGCCCTCTTGAAGAGACGTGGCGCCCCCTCTCGGAATCACCTGGTGATGCTCGTCATGATTGGTATGGACTACGGACCGCGGTCGACTAGATGACCGGCGAGAGACCGCCGTCGATACTTATTCCCACTCCAGTTATGTAACCAGCTCGAGGTGAAAGTAGGAACGATGCGAGATCGGCGAATTCTTCGGCGCGACCCATACGACCCATCGGGATTCTGGAATCCTTCGCCATGTTGGTCATGTATTCCTCGACAGTGAGACCAGCATCGGCTGCTTTACGCACCCACTGTCCGGATTCAATGAGTCCGATCAAAATTGCGTTCACTCGGACGCCTTGCGGCGCAACCTCATTGGACATCGCCTTGGTGAGTGCCAGTCCGGCCGCACGAGAGGCCGTCGTCGGCGTCGAGTTTGCCCCGGGCGTGCGCGCCATGATGGCCAGCACGTTGACGATTGCTCCCTTGGAGAGTTCGAGCGCGGGCAACACCCGGCGAGAGACGTGGACGGCCGACAGCACTTTCAGCTCGTAGTCCTCTCGCCACATGCCTTCGTCCGAGGTTGCTACTGGTGTGCCCGCTGACTTGCCCGCATTGTTGACTGCGCCATCAAGGCCGCCGAACTCAGACAATGTGGCGTCAATGAACGAGTCGAGATCCGATTCCTTGGTGACGTCCGCCCTGAAGCACAGTGACTCGTTGCCCAGCAACTCGTGTGCCTGATCGAGTCGTGTGGAATCGCGCCCGCACACGGCCACCCGTGATCCCTCGTCAACGAGTTTCTTGGCGAGCGCCAAGCCCAACCCGTCGGTGCCGCCGGTGATGAGAAAAGCACGGCCGTTAAGTTCTAGATCCATGTGCGTATCCTACGAGCGCACTTCTCGATCACTCTCAGTCGCCCACTCCCCCACCACTATCACCACTCTCGAAATGGAGTGAGGCGCGCCGCGCCGCTAGACCTTCAGTGGTCCCTGTTCGGCTTCTGACAATCCCGAGAAGTCCGCCAAACCGGACGTGGTCTTGGGCATCAATCCCGCAATGATCAGTCCGATCACGAGAACAGCCAAGGCGGAGTACGGGGCGTAGACCGTTGGCTTCGTGACTTTGTATATCGCGCCAAAGATTGCCGCCGCCGTAACCACACCGCCAACGAGGCAGGCGGCGTAGAGCTGGAACTTCTTGTCGGATAGTCGCAATCCGCGAAGTGCGCCCACCGATATCAGCAAGTAGATGCAGGCAATGGCGAACCCACCGAAGGTGGACAGCCAACTGAACATCGACACGTACTCCGGCGTTCCCCCGGGCAGGAGGAATGACGACGTGTTGATGACGAGCACGATGATGATCGCGTAGACGAACAGCACGAAGTTGCTGGCACCGATTGGCGTACCGTGACGCGAGATCTTCGTCAGGGGTGACGGGAGACGGCGATCGCGAGAGAGAGCGAAGATGCCTCGCGAGGCCGACGTCGCACATCCGATCAGCACCGCAATCATGTCGAAGATGACCACGAGTTCGACGAGACGGCGAATGGCGACCGACGCGTACCCTCCGGCAGACGACGGTCCCGCCAGACCAAAGAGCGGCGCCAAATCGTTCTTGCCCAACAAGTGCAGGCTGAAGTGATATCCGGCCACCTGCGCGTACGTGCCAATCACGTAGAAGCCGGCGATGACGAGGACCGAAATGAGCACCGCCCGCGGGATGTTTCGCCTGGGGTTCTCGGTCTCCTCGGCGAGGTTGGCCGAGGTTTCAAATCCGGTGAAGAGCAGCACCCCGTAGAGCACGCCGAACAAGACGCCCTTCCAGTCCGTCGGTGAGCTGTGGGGGTTGAAACCGGTAGCGACGTGGTGGATGCCGCCGCTCTTGATGATCACGAAGATCGAAAAGACGAGCACGACGGTCACCGAGATCATGGCCAGTGTCAATTGCATGCGTGTTGAAAGCACCACGCCAAAGAACATGACGAGGGCGACCAGCAGCAACAAGAGCACGTCCCAGGCCCAGTACGGCAATGGTTGACGGTTGAACTCACCGAGAATCGTGTCGTGAATCGTGCCACCGATCATGGGCAGGATGCCCGCGCCCAACGCCAGTATGCCCGCGTAGTAGAGCCAACCGGCCGATGTGCCGACTCGACTGCCGAGTCCGTCGGTCACGTAGTCGTAGAGCGACCCGGCCGCCTGGATCTTGCGCGTGTACTCCGCCACGATCCACCCGAGGCCAATAACGCCAATGGCGGCGATCAGCACCGCGAGTGACGCCGCCCCACCGGCGCCGTTGCCCGACGCGGAGCCAATGCCCACGATGAGCGGCACGAGGAAGGCAATCGAGAAGACCGGGCCCATCAATCCGACGGACTGCGCGATCGTGTCGATCAGCTTCAGTTTTCTCTTGCCGCCCAGCAAAGTCTTTGCTGTGTTGTCCGTCGCCATGCTTCCCCCCGATGAGTACTTGGTTCACTGCGGCTGATTAGCCATGGCGAAACCGTACGGGGTCAAACGAACTCTGTCAAGTAACTAGTTGAGTCGTTTCGTTGCCCGTTCGACCAGCCACACAAACGTGGGGTCCGGAGCGCTCAAGAGTTCGGGGTGCCACTGCACGGCGAGTAGGTCGCCTTCGGGTGTTTCGAACGCTTCGACCACACCGTCGGGCGCCGACGCCGATACCGTGAGACCGTCGCCCAATCGTTCGAGCGTCTGGTGATGCAGTGAGTTCACCGACCACCGGGCCGGCAACAGCGTCGAGATCATGGTGTCGGCAACGACGTTGACTTCGTGGGTTGTTGTATGACCATCAACGTTCCACTGGGGATGGCCCGAGCCTTCGTCGAGTTCCACGTGCTGGACCAGCGTGCCGCCAAAGGCCACGTTGACCAACTGAAATCCCCGACAGATTGCCAACACCGGGATGTCGCGCCGGCGCGCGGCCGCGAAGAGTTCCATCTCCCACTCGTCTCGGTCGGGCTCTAAGGACTGCAAATTCTCATCGGGCTCTTGTCCGTAGAGCGCGGGGTCGAGGTCCGCTCCCCCGCTCAAGACCAGGCCGTCGAGATGTTCGATCATCCCCTCGACGTCGGCGTCACGAGTGAGTTCCACGGGCAGCCCGCCCGCGGCCGCCACCGAGCGCGGATAGTCCGAAAAGTGCAGGTCAAAGCGCAGGCCGCTCATGGCCGGCGGCACGTGGGTGCCCAAGACCGATGCCGGCCATCGGCGTCCGGTGATGCCAATCAGGGGCTTCGTCACACTGCAATACTAAACGCACAAGCCCACGTGTGCTCTACTTACAGAATCGTTTGGCCACGAACAAATGCCGGAATTAAGGGAACACTATGACGACTCCACTCGCTGATCTCACGTCGCACGACACCTACGTCACGGGCGTGCCCCACGACACGCTGGCCTACCTGCGAGCCAACGATCCCGTGCACTGGACCGAGGAGAGCGACGGCGGACGGGGATTCTGGAGCCTCACCAAATACGACGACGTGCTCTTTGCCAGCAGCAACGCCGAGATCTTCTCGAGTCGGCTCGGCATTCGCATTGAGGACATGGACCCCGAAGAGACCGAAGCGCGCCGCACGATGATGGAGATGGATTCGCCCGAACACACACGGCTTCGTCGCCTCGTCAGTCGTCCATTCGCGCCCAAGTCAATCAACGGCTACGAGGAGTCCGTGCGCGAACTCGCGGCGCAGGTCCTCGACGCACTGCGCGGGCGCACCGAGTTCGACTTTGTCGCCACGGTCGCTCGTGAGTTACCCATGCGCATGCTCGGTCGACTCTTGGGTCTGCCCGAAGATGACCTTGAGTGGCTCGTGAAACGCGGTGACGCACTCATTGGCAACACCGACCCAGATTTCACCGATTACGTCGTGGACCAAGTGGACACCTCGGACTACCGACTACTCCCCTTCCGCAGTCCGGTCGCGGTTGAACTGTTCGAATACGCCAGCCAGGCGTTAGCCGAACGTCGACTGGAGCCGACGCACGACGTGCTCTCGGCGCTGCTCGAGCCCACCATCGACGGCGACACGCTCGATGACCTCGCGCTCAAGAACTTCTTCACGCTGATGGTCGCGGCGGGCAACGACACCACGCGGTACTCCTTGACTTCGGGATTACAAGTACTGATCGACCGACCGGAGTTGTTCGCCCAGATTCCCTCGATGAGTCTCGAAGAACGCAAAGCACTCGTCGAGGAGATGCTGCGCTGGTCGACGGTCACGATGCACTTTCGCCGCACGCTGACCCAGGACACCGAACTGCGGGGCAAGACCTTGAGGGCCGGTGACAAGGTGGTGCTGTGGTTCTCTTCGGCCAACTACGACGAGGAACACTTCGAGAGCCCGTATGAATTCCGAGCTGACCGCACGCCCAATGACCACGTGGCCTTCGGACTACGCAGCCCTCACCTCTGTCTCGGAGCGCACCTCGCTCGTTTGGAAATGCGGGTCGTGTTTGAAGAGATAGTCAAGCGCTGGTCGTCAATTGAACTGGGTGGCGAACCCGAACGTCTGCGGTCCAATTTTATTGGCGGCACCAAGCAACTGCCGATCCGGGTGACCTGGATCTAGAGGAACGGCAGGTACTCGCGCATCTCCCAGTCCGTGGTGGCGTTTTGGAAACGCTCCCACTCGGAACGCTTCACCGCAACGTGCTGGGCAACCAGGTCGACGCCGATGGCCTCGACCAACTCGCGGTCCGCTTCTAGAGCGTCGAGCGCTTCGGCTAACGAGTGCGGCACGCCCACCGTCGCGTCGATGGTGTCCAAACCGTTGCCACCTTCGGCCCTGCCGGGATCGGTCTTGTGCTTGACACCCAACAACGACGCCTGCAGCACGGCCGCCATCGCGCTGTGCACCACGGCCGCGCCGTCGCTCAATCGGTGCTCCAGTCGAGCGGCCATGCCGCGTTCACTGGGTACCCGAATGGTCGCGCCGCGGTGGTCGTAGCCCCAGTTGGCCCAGTAGCCCGAGAGGGACGCGGGGCGCAAGCGCTTGTACGCGTTGACCGTGGGGGCACAGATTCCCGCCAGCGCCTGGTGGTGAGCGAGCAGTCCGCCGATGGAGTGCTTGGCGAGCTCGGAGAGCCCGTCCTGGGCCGCCTTATCGTTGATGACGTTCTGCTGATCCTCGTCTTGAAACGAGAAGTTGAAGTGCAGCCCGGACCCACCGCGATCCGTGATGGGTTTGCCCATGAACGTGAGCAGCACCCCAAATCGGTGCGCCACTTCGCGCGCGAGCACCTTAAAGAGGAATCCCTCGTCGGCCGCCCTCATGGCGTCGGCGTAGCGCAGCGTGAATTCGAACTGGGGTGAGTCGTACTCGGAGTTCACTGACTCCAGGGGGATGTCCGATTCGTGGCACGCCGCCCAAATGGCGTCGATCAGACCGAGTGGGTCGACACTCGGACCCGTGCCGTACACGAAGGCGCCGGGAGTCTCCAGCGGCGTCCAACCACCGTGACCGTCGGGCGCAAAGATATAGGCCTCGAACTCGAGCCCGACGTACGGCTCGTACCCGATTGCCCGCCAGTCCGTGATCGCCTTTCGTAGTGCCGTGCGCGGTGAGACCGAAAACGGCTCTCCGTGGCGCTCGACGTTGGCGACGACGACCCGCGTGCCCACCTCCCAACTGGGGCGCAGGTCAGCCATGTCGTAGGTGGCGTCAAAGTCGGGCAAACCCTCATCCCAGAAGCTTCCGACCGTGCCCGGGGTCATTCCCCGGTCGTAACCGAGCGACCAGGTCCCGGTGCAGTGGCGCGTTCCCCGGTCGGCCAAACCGGCCGGCACGTACTTGCCGCGCGCCAGACCAAGATGATCAGGCCACAGCACCCGCACCCGGTCGAATAATTCACTCATATTTACCTCCACGGTAACCTGGGCGAAAAATAGCACGCCCTTCGAGTCGTAGTTTGTAGGGTGGAAGAATCATTTGATTACAAACGACTTTTGGGGGGTCTGTGGAGTTTCGACGAATTCTTCTCGACGGAGTGCCGGTTGACGTCACCGTGGACGGCGATTCCCTCGTCGCGAGCGATGGTCGACGAATCGAGGCGGCCTCGGCCGTCCACCTGCCTCCGGTCTCGCCGAGCAAGATCCTCTGCTGTCATCTCAATCACGTCTCACGGGTTCGTGAGTTCGGCATAGAACTGCCGCCCGCCCCCACGTGGTTTCAGAAGCCCGTCTCGGCACTCAACGCGCACGGTGGCGACGTGGTGCGACCAGCCAACTGTCACTACCTCAACTACGAAGGCGAGATCGCGATCATCATTGGCACGACGGCGCGCAACATCAAGCTCGCCGATGCCGCCCACTACATTGCGGGCTACTCAATCGCCAACGACTTCGGCTTGCACGATTTTCGCGATACGGACGCCGGATCGATGTTGCGCGTGAAGGGTGCCGACACTCTGTGTCCCGTTGGCCCCGGTGTCACCACTGACTGGGACTTCCATCACAAATCCATGCGCACCCTCGTCAACGGCACCGTCCACCAAGACGGATCGACCGATGAGATGGCGTGGGACATGCACTATCTGGTCACTGACATGGCGAGGCTCATCACGTTGGTGCCGGGCGACATCCTGCTCTCGGGCACGCCAGCCTTCTCGCGCCCGGTAGAACCTGGCGACGTGGTGAGCGTAGAAGTTGAGGGTCTCGGCACGCTCACCAACTACATCGTGGGCTCGCCCGACGCCGTGAGCGATGAAGTCGGGGCGCAGCCAACGGCGACCGAGGAGGTCCTGTCGACCGCCCTCGGCGGGGACTGGGAGTTTCGCGGTCAACGACGTCCGTTGCCAACGGACCGCGCGGCGCTTCCCTATCCACGCGTCCACCCGAAGTTCGAATCATGACCGGCGAACGGGTCTTAGTGGGCGACGTCAACGTCGCGACCGGACATTTCATCAATGGCCAACGCGTGGGGTCAGCCACCACGTTTGAGGATCGCTCTCCGCTGGACTGGCACGTGAAACTAGCCGACGTTGCCCGTGGTGGTGCACTCGAGGCCCAGTCTGCGGTCACTGCCGCGGTCAGCGCCTTCCCTGCTTGGGCGGCCCTGACGCCGGTAGAGCGTCAGGTCTACCTGCACCGGTTGGCCGATCTCATTGACGCCAATGTCGAGTCGATCGCCACCGTGGAGTGCCTCGACATGGCGATGCTGCTTGAGAGCCTGCGGCTTCGTGTTATCGGTCGCGGCGCCCGCAATTTTCGCGCCTACGCTGACCTGGCCGTGGCCTACGAGCCGCGTCGCTGGGACTCCAACGGCACTCGAAATTCGGTACTGCGGATGCCGGCCGGTCCGACCGTCGTCATTACCCCGTGGAACGCGCCCTTCATGCTCTCCACCTGGAAGTGCGCGCCGGCGCTGGCGGCGGGCAACACCGTTGTGCTCAAGCCCGCGGAGTGGTCGCCGCTCAGCTGTTCGCTCTTGATGGACCTCGTGGACGAGGCGGGCTTCCCGCCGGGCGTCTTTAACATGGTCCAAGGTCTCGGCGACGAGGTGGGTGCCGCCCTCGTGAGCGACCCTAGGGTGCGACGGATTTCCTTCACCGGCTCTCCCGAGACCGGTCGACTCATCGGCGTTGCGGCGGCCAAGAATCTCGTCCCGTTCACGGCCGAGTTAGGTGGCAAGGGTCCGTTCGTCGTGTTCGCTGATGCCGACCTCGATCTCGCGGCCCAGAAAGCTGCCCTGATGTATGACGACGCTGGTCAGATCTGCCTCGCCGGCACGCGTTTGTTGGTCCAGACGTCGGTTCGCGACGAATTCCTAAACAAGCTCACGGACGCGACCAACCGCCACGTGTTAGGCGACAGCCGCGAACCTCAGACGACCGTGTCGCCGATGATCCATCCCGAACACCTGGCGCGCGTCGAAGGATTTGTCGAGCGCTCGGTGGCGAGCGGCGACACGTTGGTCTACGGCGGACACAAACTGAACGACGATGGTCTCTGGTACCTGCCGACGCTGATTGAACCACGGTCCAACGACGCGGAGATTGTCCAGCACGAGGTTTTTGGTCCGGTGCTCACACTTCAGACCTTCGACACCGAGGCCGAGGCGATTGAACTCGCCAACTCGACGGCCTACGGGCTCTCGGCCATGGTCTTTACCAGCGACCAAGCCAAGGCTGACCGATTTGGACAGGGCGTGCGCGCCGGCACGATCTGGGTCAACTGCTTCCTGGTCCGCGACTTGACCGCCCCGTTTGGCGGCGCCGGCATCAGTGGCATCGGGCGCGAGGGCGGCGACTACGCGCTCGATTTCTACAGCGACGTGAAGACGTATCAAGTGAAAGAGGACACAACCCATGGGTGAAATAATCGGAGCCGCGGTGCTCGCACATGTGCCGACCATCGTGCTGCCCGACGAAGAACGTCGTGCCCTCAACAACGGTCGAGAGAGCACCCTGTACTCCGGACTGCACGACCTCAAGCGTGAGGTCTTCGACAATCTCAAGCCCGATCTCGTCATCGTGCTAGATAGTCACTGGTTCACCACCGTGGAGTTTGTCATCACGGCGCACGATCGGCGCAAGGGCCTCTTCACCTCCGATGAGCTGCCCCGTGGGATGTCGAGCGTGCCCTACGACATCGTTGGCAATCCCGAGTTCGCGAAATTGGTTGGTCGAATCGCCGACGAGACACCGAACTGCTGGATCACTCCCATTGACAACGAACACCTACCCATCACGTATGCGACGACCAACTTCATGCCGTTTCTCCAGGGCGACGAAGCGTGGATATCAGTGAGCATCTGTCAAACTGCTGAGGCCATTGACTTCGAGACCGTCGGCCAGGTCATTGCCCAAGCGGTCGCCGAAAGCGACCTGCGCGTCGTGCTCATTGCCTCGGGGGCACTCAGCCACACGTTTCACCACCTGCGTACGTTGCGGGATCATGAAGCGGCGGGCGAAGAACATATTTATTCGCAGCAGGCTCATGACGCCGACCATCGCGTCATCGACGCCTGGAAGCGCGGCGACCACGCCACCGTCGTCAACGAGTTTTTCGATTTCCTCGCCGTGCGCCCAGAGGCCCACTTCGGCCACTACCAAATAATGGTGGCCGCGCTGGGTGGCAAGGAGTGCGTGGCGCCGGGTCGACTCTTCTCCGAGTACGAGAACGCCATCGGCACCGGACAGATCCACGTATGGTTTGACCAGCCAGCGAACGGTTGGACTAAGGAGAGCGCATGAGTCTGTCGGGACTGCCGTTCCCGCGTACGCCCAGTGGGCGCGCGTCGCTACTGCCGCCGGCGCCGTGGCACTACTCCGGCGACCTGCTGACGGTTGAATACCGAACCGATCCCGGCGCAATTCGCTCCCTGCTGCCCGACGGCGTCACCCTCGCACACGACGACGAGGATCCCGGCGCCGTGGCCTTCATCTGGGCCGACTGGCAGAGTTGCGGTGCGGACGGGGCGGAGTTGCTCGATCCAGTCAGGTCCCAGTACCGCGAGGCATTTGTGGTGGTGCGCTGTCGCTACCGCGAGGAACTCTTCAGCCGCTGTCTGTTCATCTGGGTCGACAAGGACTTCGCCCTCGTGCGGGGTCACCTGCAGGGTTATCCAAAAAAGATGGGCTCCATTCATCAGACGCGGCCAATCACCCAGGGCAAAGCCGGACCCCGACTCGAAGCCGGTGGCGCTTTTGGCATGACGCTCGCCGCCAATGACCGTCGCCTCGCCCAAGCAACCGTGACGCTGACCGTTTCGTCGAGCTCCGGCGGTTTTGTGAACGCTCACGCGATGCTGCACCACCGTTGGTTCCCGAGCATCGAGCTCGACGGCCGAGATAGCCTCGCCGAAGTGGTCACGATGTCGGGCGTCGATCTAGACCTCGGCCCCGCGTACACCGGTGACGCCACATTGGAACTCTTCGACTCGCCCAGCGAGGAATTACTGTCCCTGGCCCCCCGCGAGATCATCGGCGGGTACTTTCGCAGTGTCGGCACAACATTCGCCGGTGGACGTACGCTGGAGTCCTAATCATGTCGAAACGAATAGCCAGCTCCAAGGCCTCCATAGTTTCCAGCGCCGAGCGAGATATTCGCAGTCGACTGAGCGGCCAGGAGCTCGACTTCACCGCGATGAGTGCAGTCTCAAATATCTACCGGTCCGGCTCTGCGGTTCGAAATCATATGGAGCGATCAATCCTCAGCGACTACGAGCTCAGTTGGGTTGCCTTCACGGTGCTGTGGGTCCTGTGGATCTGGGGCGAACAAGAAACCGGACACGTGGCCGAGGAAGCGGGCGTTACCAAGGGAACGCTGACCGGAGTCATCAAGACACTGCAAGGTCGCAAGTTGCTTCGGCGCATACCTCATCTTGATGATCGTCGCCGAGTGTCAATCAATCTGACTAAGGCCGGTGAACGACTGATCGAGGAAGTATTTCCTCAATTCAACGAGCACGAGACACTGGCCGTCAGCGCGCTTTCTCACAGTGAACAGTTAGAACTCGCTCGGCTACTTCGACTTGTTCTCGGTGGAATCAGCACCGTTGACGCATCGGATCTGTAACACAGCCAATCGGGTCAGACGTCAAATTCGCACCCTCGTTTGAGTTCAAAGTCTGGTGGTAGCGATTGGCGTCGACCTTATGCCGACCGTGAGACCTCTCGCGGATCGTGACGATTGGCTGCGTCTTCGGTGGCGATGAGATGACGAGCGGCCCTGGCCTCGTCAACGCGTGCGACCGGAGTGGTCTGTGGCGCTCGATGCAAGGAGTCGGGATCATCAATTGCGCGTCGGGCAATTCTTTCCAGTGCCTCGGCCAGTGACTCCAGTGTTTGCAGGCTCTCGGTTTCTGTTGGCTCGAACATCAGGGCTTCTTCGACGATAAGAGGGAAATAGACCGTCGGTGAGTGAAAGCCCTCTTCGAGCAGTGCCTTGGCGACGTCGAGTCCCCGCACGCCGTATTTAATCTTCAGCGGCGCCGCGGTAAGCACACACTCGTGCATGCAGACACGGTCGTAGGCCGCCGGCAGCGTTTCGCGCAGACGCTGTCGCAGCCAGTTGGCATTTAATACTGCATGTTGGGCTACCCGCGTCAGTCCATCACCGCCGTGCACGTCGATGTACGCGAGCGCTCGGGCCAAGACCATGGAGTTGCCGTGCCAACCGTGTACCCGTCCGATTGACGTTTCTGGCTTGACCCAGCCGAACGCTCCATTGCTCAAGCGCGTGGCCTTGGGACCGGGAAGGAATTGCGCGAGACGCGCGGACACGGCGACGGGACCGGCACCTGGTCCTCCCCCACCGTGGGGCGTCGCAAAGGTCTTGTGCAGGTTCATGTGCACGATGTCAAAGCCCATATCTCCCGGGCGCACAACCCCAAGAATCGCGTTGAGATTGGCCCCGTCGTAGTACAACAATCCACCTACGTCATGGACGGCCGTGGCAATCTCAGTGATCTCTTCTTCGAAGAGCCCCACCGTGTTGGGATTGGTCAACATGATGCCCGCCACGTCGGGCCCGAGTGCCGCCTTCAATTTGTCCAGGTCCACGAGACCACGATCGTTAGAAGGGATGGTCGTCACTTCGTAACCACCGAGCGTCACGGAGGCCGGATTCGTGCCGTGCGCCGAGTCGGGTATCAAGATCCGCTTACGGGCATCGCCATTGGCACTGTGAAAGGCGCGCATCAACAACAGGCCCGTCAACTCACCGGCGGCGCCGGCGGCCGGCTGCAGGGTCGCCTCGGCCATTCCCGTGATGGCGCACAGTCGTTCTTCGAGCGTGACCAGCAACTCCAACCAGCCCTGCGTCAGCTCGGCCGGCGCTCCGGGGTGCACGGAATTAAGTCCCGGGTCAGCGGCCACCGCGTCACAGAACTTCGGGTTGTACTTCATGGTGCATGAGCCCAGCGGATAGGCACCCAGGTCCACCGAGAATTGCCGGTGCGACAGACGCGTGAAGTGGGCTACGAGATCGCGCTCCGAGACCTCCGCGAGCGCCACCACGTCGGGGTTGAGGTGGTCCGCAGCGAACAGCTGTTCCAGCGGTGTCGCCGGTATGCCCGTCGTGCGCAACTGATAGGCCGAGCGACCGGGCACCGACATCTCAAATATGGTCGGCTCAACTTCGTGGCCCAGCAAGGGCGCCGACGCCGCGCGACCGCCGGGATGGGCCTTCGTCGCCATCAGCTCAATGCCTTGGTGAGGGTCTTCACGTAGCGGTCGATGTCCGCCTTGGTGCGACGTTCGGTCGCCGTGACCAGGATGACGCGATCGGTCTCGCACTGCGCGTCAATGGGGCCGTCGCTGTTGAGCGCCTGCGTCGACAGACCGCCCAGAATACCGTTGTCGGCCATGCGCGATAACACCTTGGACGCCTTTTTTGGAACACGATAGGCAAACTCGCGGAAGAAGGGCTGGCTCGAGATGGGTTCCACGCCCTTGATCTTGGTTACTTCGTCAAAGAGGAAATGCGCGCCCTGCGCGCAGCGTGTCGCCACTTCGCGAAGTCCGTAAGTGCCGAGCCAAGCGAGTTGGATGGCGGCGGTGACGGCCATCAGGGTTTGGTTGGTGCACACATTCGACGTCGCCTTTTCGCGACGGATGTCTTGTTCACGAGCCCGCAAGGTCGTCACGAACGCGCGTCGATCATTCGAGTCGACCGTCTCGCCCACGATGCGCCCGGGCAACCGGCGCACGAGGTCGTTCGTGCAGGCAAAGAGCCCCAGATACGGACCGCCGTACGCCAGGGGCGTGCCAAACGCCTGACCTTCACCCACGAAGACGTCGGCGCCCCACTGGCCGGCGGTCTTTAACACCCCGGCCGCCACCGGGTCGGCGCCCAGGACCAACAGCGCGTCGTTGGCGATGGCCAGGCGCTTGGCCGCGCTCATGTCCTCCAGGACGCCCAGGTAGTTCGGGTAGGACGCGACGATGGCTGCCGCGCCGGTCACGTCGACGCTGCCCCAGTCGGTGGCGCCGTCCTTGAGTGGCACCTCAACAACGTCGTGTCCGGTGCCGTGCGCAAAGGTACGCACGACGGCGCGCCAGTGGGGATGCACGCCCGCCGAGATGACCATCTTCTCGCGGCCCGTCGCGCCCGCGGCCATGTTGAGCGCTTCGACCATCGCGGTCGCCGCGTCGTACAGCGACGCGTTGGCGACGGGCAGGCCGCTGAGTCTCGACACCAGCGTCTGATACTCGAAGATTGCCTGCAGCACGCCCTGGGCGACTTCTGGTTGGTACGGCGTGTAGGCCGTCACGAACTCGGATCGATTGGCCAGCGCCTTGACGACGGCGGGCACTTCGTGGTCGTAGGCCCCCGCGCCGGCGAAGCAGAGCATCTCACTGGCCCGCGCGCGGTTGGCATCGGTGTAACGAGTGAAGTTAGCAGCCACGTCAGGTTCGCTGATGCCCGCGGGCAGATCAAGTCCCTGCGAGAGTCGCACGGCGGAGGGAATGTGCGCGAAAAGCTGCTCCAACGAATCCATGCCCAGGAAACTCAGCATTTCGTCTACTTCTTCTGGCGTGTGCGGCAGGTAGTCGGCCACGTCACTTCACCTTTCGCACGAAGGGCAGCGTCGTGATGGTGCCCGCGATGTCGCGACCGCGCAACGTCACGCTCACGGGCGTGGCGTCGTCGAACTCTCCGGCGAGCAGACCCATGCCAATGCCCCGTTCGAGGACGGGCGAGAAATTGCCCGACGTGAGCGGGCCAACCGACGAACCGTTGATAAAGACCTCGCCACCATCACGCAGTGGCTGGCGACCCTCGACCCACACGCCCGCGAGTTGGCGCCGTGGCCCACGCGACTGTTCTTCGAGCACCCTGTCGCGACCGCGAAAGGTCTCC
>JBEKQN010000037.1:0-16518 GCA_049519675.1 Acidimicrobiales bacterium
GGCATCTCGGCGTGGCACGGGCCGCAGTAGCTCGCGAAGAATATCAAGACACCCGGGTGACCGGTCGCCCACGGCGCGCGCTCTTTGCCGCCGTTCAGGCCCGCCAGGCTGAAGGTCTTCACCTTGTGTCCCACCAGATTGGACGTGCCCGCGCCTTCGTTGTGTACGGTGCCGCCAGTCAGGATCGAGACAATCACAATCAACGCAATGGCGATCACCGTGCCAATGCCAATTGAGACGAACATCATCGGCGACGGATGTCCCCGTTTCGGCTTAGTGGTGCCGGACAAGGACATCCACGGCCATCAGCACAAACAGCGCCGTCAAGTACGTGATCGAAAAATGAAACAGGCGCATGGCTTCGCCAACGTCGGCGCGGTCATATCGCGCGTGGCGATAAAGCCGGAGGGCGTAGAACGTGAAGAGACCGCCCAGCACCAGGGCGGTGATGGCGTAGATCCACCCCAAGTGGGCCACGGGTCCCACCAGGACCGTCACGGCCCACATGATCACCGAGTAGATGAGGATCTCCAGTGTCGTGCGTCGCAGTGAAGCGACCACGGGCATCATGGGCACGTTGGCCGCTTCATAGTCGTCGCGGTAGCGAACGGCCAGCGCCCAAAAGTGCGGCGGCGTCCAAATGAAAATTACGAGGAAGAGCAAGACCGGCGTCCACGACAGCGAGTTGGTCACCGCCGCCCAGCCAATCAAGACCGGCACCGCGCCCGCCGCGCCGCCGATCACGATGTTCTGCTTGCTGCGACGCTTCAACCAGAACGTGTACACCACCACGTAGAAGGCCGTCGCCGCCATCGCGAGGTAGGCCGACAACATGTTGACCCACAAGGAGAGGGCCGCGAAGGCCGCCAGTTCGAGCGCCAGCGCGAAGATGGTGGCGGCGCGCGGTGACATGACGCCGGTGACGAGCGGTCGGCGCTTGGTGCGTTCCATGATCGCGTCGATGTCGCGGTCCAAGACCATGTTGAACGCGTTGGCCCCGCCGGCCGCGAGCGTGCCGCCGATAAGCGTGGCGACGATCAGCCACAGACCGGGAATGCCGTTGGCCGCCACGACCATCGTGGGAATTGTGGTGACGAGCAAGAGCTCAATGATTCGTGGCTTAGTGAGGGCAACGTAACCCCGAAGTACGTCAACGCCGGAGCGAGTCGATGGAGCAGCCGTTGTCACCGGGCCATCCTACGAGACTCAGACTTTCTCTAGGCTGGAAAAATGATTTCCCCGCGACGCAGCGTCTCCGTACCAGCGTTTCGCTGGTTCGCCTTTGCCACGTTCCTCTCGGTAATTCTGATAGTCCTCTCAGGAGCGGCGGTGCGACTGACGGGTTCGGGGCTGGGATGTCCGGACTGGCCAACGTGTTACAAGGGGCGCATCACGTCGCCGTGGGGCATCCATCACTTCATTGAGTACGGCAACCGCATGTTCACGGCGGCGATTTTCCTCGTGACGGCGGTGACGTTCGTGGCGGCACTCATGCGATCCCCGCGTCGCCGTGACCTCATTGTCCTGACCGCGATGCTGGGCGGCGGCATCGCGGCCGACGCCGTGCTGGGGGCCTTCGTTGTCTACAGCAAGCTCAATCCGTGGCTGGTCTCGCTGCATTTACTGCTCTCGCTGTCCATGGTCGTCATCGCGGCCGTGCTCTACCACCGGTCCAAATACGTCTACGGGCCCGGTGCGCGCGCCGATATCCGCGATCCCCACTTTCATCAGGTCGCGAAGTTGCTGTGGATTCCTTTTACCGTGCTCGTCATCACCGGCACGGTGACCACCGGTTCGGGTCCGCACTCGGGCGCCTCCCAGGGTCAGTTGGTCGCCAAGCGGTTGCCGTTCGCGTTTTCTGACGCCGCGTGGGTCCATTCGGCGGCGGCGGTGCTGTTCATCGGCATCGTGGTGGGGCTACTGCTTGCGATCTGGCAGACGAGCGCGCCGCGGGCATTGCAACTCGGCGTGCGCCGGCTGGTAATCATTTCGCTTCTCCAGGCCGCCATCGGGGTCACGCAATATCTCACCCACGTGCCGGCGGCGCTGGTCGAGTTACACATCCTCGGCGCGGTCTCGCTCACCATCGGGGTGACGCAGTTCCACCTGCGCCAGAGCGCGCACGACCGCGAGCCGGGGACCAGGAAAGCGGCCGCGTAAGTTTTTCCTCAGGAGACCGCGTCGATTGGACGAGCGCCGTTTTTTTGTGGCAGTATTTCCGCGGGGTGGTACAGAGAAACGGAGTACAGGTATGGGGCCAATGCTCTTTGCCGCATTAGTACCGCTCAATCATCCCGACTACTACTTCCACTGGCACTTCATTGAGATAAGTGCGGCCAACGCGATTGTCATTGGCTTGATGCTCGTGACGTTCGTCGCGGCGCTGCTGTTGCCATTCCCCGGACGTCGTCGCCGTAAGGAGAACCGATGAGTACCTCCGAAATCGACCGACAGTGGACCACGCGCCTGCGCCGTCGTGCCGTGGGCAAGATTCCACCCGAGAAGATGATGCCCGACACGCAGCCGAGCTACGTCTCGTCGTGGATTTACGTGTTTGGCGTCACGACCATATCGGCGCTCATCGTGGTCATCGGCACGGGATGCATCCTGGCGCTGCGCGGTCCCACGTGGTGGCACGGATCGGACATTGGCCACTTCGTGAACTCACTGCACCTGTGGAGCGTCGAGATCTTTTTCTTCTCCATGGTCGTGCACTTATGGGGTAAGTACTTCATGGCCGCCTGGCGAGGCGGACGGGCGATGACGTGGATCACGGGCATGTTTCTCTTCCTCGCTTCGATCGTCACGGCGCTGACCGGATACGTCTCACAGAGCAACTTCGACTCGCAATGGATCTCCACCCAGGCCAAGGACGCGATTAACTCCAGCGGCGGCGGTGCGTACTTCAACCTGCTCAATTTCGGTCAAATGTTGATGTGGCACATAGTCTTGCTGCCGCTCGTGCTGGTCTTCTTGGTCGCCGTGCACGTCGTGCTCGTGCGAATCAAGGGCGTGGTGCCACCCTTCGAAGACAGCCCGAGTGCCAGCCATGAGTAAGAAAGGCTTTCGTCCCGACGTCGACGCCCCCGAGTGGAAGGGCGGCCACACCCCGTACGACATCATCAAGGAAGGGACCATCGCGCTTGTCGTGGTCGGGATCCTCACGGTGCTGCTCGCCGTCGTCTTTGGCTCACCCGACGAACCGGCCATCACACTCAAATCGTGGTCCAACGCGGCTCCCGTTGACTTCGCCACGACCGCGCTGAGCGAGCTCAACGGCACGTCGACGACCGCGGCCTACGGTCCGCCGTACAACATGCAGCCGGCCAAC
Source organism: Acidimicrobiales bacterium (assembly GCA_049519675.1). Classification (GTDB taxonomy): domain Bacteria; phylum Actinomycetota; class Acidimicrobiia; order Acidimicrobiales; family RAAP-2; genus RAAP-2. The sequence continues at coordinate 3,332 of JBEKQN010000037.1, forward strand.
GCTAGCCAGGCGCTCGGTTTCCTCAAACTCGAACACTGGGTCGGGGTGCGCATCCCAATTGACGCCGCCAACGACTTCGTGGTCGACCCGCTGAAGACACTGCCCTACCAGCCAGTGCTGCACACAAGCCTCAAAAACTGGTCGTCGGCATCTGTTGCGACGCGCGCGAAGTGGGTGGCGAACTACACCAAGGCGTCGTCCAACATGAAATTCACGGACGGCAAGATCGTCGTCAACGCCACCAACGCCGGACCCGTGCCCGTGATGATCAGCGACCTCACGACGATGGCACGAAACGGAGCCCTGGACCAATCACTACTGACAGGCGACAGTTTCTATTCGACTGACTTCACCCAGAGCCTGCTGTTCATCTCCGACGGCAACTACCTGACCACGCTCGCCACCAAGGACCACCTGCTGGGCGAACAGTGGGGGGTAATGAACGAGACGGGCAGTTACCCCGGTTCGGCGTGGCTGTGGCTCTACACGTTCTGGTATCAGATCGCGCCATTTAACTCCAGCGGCAACGGTGACATCCTGGTCCTGGCCGTGATGATCCTGCTCACCGCGGGGCTCACCCTCATGCCCTTCATCCCCGGCTTGCGCTCAATTCCTCGACGAACTCGCGTCTATCGACTGATCTGGCGAGAGCACTACCGCGACTTGGAGTAGCGCCGCGATCTAGATAAGCGCGTAGCTCGTAAAGTTCGCGCGACAGACAAACCCCGTGTGTTCATAGGTGCGCCGCGCCGCGCGATTGTCGTGCGCCACGCCGAGTCCCAGCCACTGAGCGCCGAGGCGCCTCACTTCGTCCACGATGCCCCGGGTGAGCAACTGCGCGAAGCCGCGGCCCCGCATGCCACTCACGGTCACGACCGAAGCGACAACGAGACAGCCGGACTCCCAACGCACGAGGGCGCCTAGTGATGCCCACTGACCATCGCCATCTTGGACGCCGTACCAGTGCACGATCTCCTTGTTGCCGGGCCACACCTGGGAGTGCGGCGCGTGCTCGCGGAGGATCCGGATGATCACTTCGTCATCGTCCAGCACGAGGGCGCGGACCCCGGCATCGACGTGTGACACGTCAATCGAGTAAAAGTCCCAGCGATCGTTCGCGACCAATGACCCGAGGTTGGGACCAAAGTGGCTCTGGTCAATGGAACATCGGGTCCACTCAGGGTTAATCGGTGGCGCCACGCCAAATCCGAGCCCGTAGCACTGCTCCCCAGACAGGGTCAGCGACATCGAATCGTCCGCTCGATCACCGCGCACGAAGCGGTTTGGGGAGAGGAAGAATTGGGCCGGATGAGATTCGCCCCACAATTCGAGGGCCCACGCTTTGAACGTGACCAGGTCATTCGTTGATTTCACTTTCACGAGAGTTGACAGTATCGGGCTCGGCGCACGCAATGGACTTCTACGTCCGCCACCGGAACGCGCGCGTGGTGACGGGTCCCTAGATTACGAACATGGACAATCTCGATGCGAACAGGTGGCTCGCGGTTGAAAACCGCGACGAACGATCAGCCGGCCTCTTTATCTACGCCGTGACCACGACCGGCATCTACTGCCGCCCGGGCTGCGGCGCCCGCAGGCCGCTGCGCAGCCACGTGGCGTACTTCTTCACGCCCAGCGAGGCGGCGCTGGCCGGCTACCGGGCGTGCAAGCGGTGCAATCCCGATCAGACGTCCGCGATGGACCCCGCGACCGCGGCCGTTGTGTCGGTGTGTCGCAGGTTGGAGAGCGCCGTCTCCGAGACCGACGTCGCGGCACTGGCGTCGGAGGTGGGCTACAGCGAACGCCACCTGCGCCGACTGTTTGTCGAGCTGGTGGGAGTGTCAATCGGCAGCTACCAACGAGCCCTGCTCGCCGAGCGCGCCCGCGCGTCCCTGCAGGCCGGAGTTCCGGTCACGCAGGCCGTCATCGAGGCCGGCTACGGATCGAGCCGGGCTTTCTACGAGCACGGCGCGACCCGCTTGGGAATGTCGCCGGGCCGGTACCGCGACGGCGGACGCGGCGAACGGATCAGTTTCACGTCACTGATCACGCCAATCGGCGTCGTCGTCGCTGCGCGCACCGCCCAAGGGGTGTGCTCAATATCCGTCGGTGCTGATGAGGTCCTGCTCAACAAGCAGTTGGCCAACGAGTTCCCGAATGCGCTCATTGAACGCGACGACGACGCACTGGCCGACGTGGCCCTCGTGCTGGCGGGCGCCGTGCGCGGCGACCTTGATCCCACGAAATTGCCGCTCGACCTCGAAGGTACGGCCTTTCAGATTCGCGTGTGGGAGGCGCTGCGCACCATCCCCACTGGACAAACTCGCACCTACAGCCAGGTCGCCGCGTTGATCGGAGAACCAAAGGCCGTGCGGGCCGTCGGGACAGCCTGCGGCAGGAATCCCGTCGCGATCACGGTCCCCTGCCACCGGGTCGTGCGCACCGACGGATCGCTCGGTGGGTACCGCTGGGGGATTGACGCCAAGGAGGCGCTGCTCAACGCCGAAGGATCACACACGGGTTCATGAGCGAAACGTTGGGCGTGGCCACTGACCGCGAGTCCACGCGGCGCAGCGTGCCGTGGCAGGCAGCGTTTGTCCTCTTGGGCGCGATCTGGGGCTGCTCATTTTGGTGGATCAAGCTGGGTCTGCGCGCGATGTCGCCAGTGGACGTAGCCTTCACGCGTTTGGTCGCTGGCGCCGCGGCTCTGCTGGTCATTGCCGGACTCACCCGCACGCCACTGCCGCGCCGAGCCAGCACCTGGCGTCACCTCTTTATCTACGCGATATTGATCAACAGCGTGCCCTTCACTCTCTTCGCCTACGGAGAGACGCACATCTCGGCCGTGCTCGCCGGGCTCATCAACTCGCTCACTCCCTTGGCCACGCTCGTCGCGGTGCTGGCACTCTTTCGCGAGGAGCGGGCGAGCGGGCGTATCGTCACCGGACTGTTGGTGGGCCTGGCGGGCGTGCTGGTGGTCATCGGGGTATGGCGGGGTTTCGGACGGGGCCAACTGCTCGGCATCGGGGCCTGCTTGGCCGCGGTTGCCTGCTACGGGGTTGGCTTTCCTTACGCGCGGCGCCATCTGGGTTCGCTCGATGAACGCCCGGTCTCGCTCGCTGCCGGCCAGGTCCTGTGCGGTGCCCTTCAATTACTGCCGTTCGCCATCTTCGCGGGCCGGCTCAATCACCATCCGGCCGGTTCCTCGCTGCTCGCCCTGGCCGCCCTCGGCGTCCTCGGCACTGGCGTGGCCTACATATTGAACTTCCACGTGGTGAGTCACGCGCCCGCGACCATCGCGAGCAGCGTCACCTACCTCACGCCGCTCTTTGCGGTCATTGTCGGCGTGGCCTTCCTGCACGAGGGACTCACCTGGAACGAGCCGGTAGGCGCGGCACTAATTCTGGCTGGAGCGGCCATTGCCCAAGACCGATTCCGGCACAAATCCATCACCGTCACCGCCGGTTGAATCCTCGGGTGGTCCACTCAGTGGGCTCACGCCCATTTTGTGGAGACGATGGGGATCGAACCCACGACCTCAGGCTTGCAAAGCCCGCGCTCTACCAACTGAGCTACGTCCCCGGAGGCAGGTAAGCCTACCAAAGGCACCGTTAGGAGGGTCGGTGGTGGCGAACCGCTCGCGCGCGTTGACGGTCAAGTCGCAACAACTCTCGTTCCACGTCGGCCCAATGCAGGGGCGTCTCTTCGACCGGGACCCCCTGGTCTTCGGCACGGGAGAAAATGATGAAGGCCACCGTCCACATGGGTATGTAGCACCCGAATTTTGCCACAAAGCCGGCCAACTGTTGATCAAAGAGCGGCGACATGTGCAGCAACGCGTACTGGTGGTGCAGCGAGGGATAGAGCGAGTGCTTCGAGAAAATCCAGACGAAGGAGAGACTGGTGACCGCCAGCGCCGACGCGAAGATGTAGCCGGCCCGGCCCAGCGGCGAGAGCCGCCTCGTACCCGGGATGAGCGCCAAACCAGGAATCCACAGCAAGAAGCCGACGAACAGGACGGCGAGCAGTATGAGGTCTCGGTTGACTTCACCGTGCGACGCCCAATCAACGACGGCCGGCGTGATCGTCAGCGTCCCGAGGATGGTGACGCTCACCAGCGCCATCCCAGGGTGCGCCAGGCGCCGCGTCACCGCATCGACCAGGGTCGGTTTGGTAATCCGAGAGAAGACCTCCGTCGGTGTGCTCAGTAGCAGCATCGGCGCGACGAACAACATGATGACCAGGCGTTGGACCGTCGCGACGCTCAGCGAGACCGACGCCGCGAGATCACCAAGAGGCCACAGCGTCACTACCGCCATTGCGAACAGGCCGTAGAACGCGAAACGACGCTGGCGGGCCGGTGCGACAAAGAACCAGTGGCCGGCGCCGGCCGCGACGATGATGAGCAGTTCGACAAAGTGCCAGTGAAATGGCAAAAGCCTGGTCACGACGCTACGGTAATACGTCCTTGCTTGGCCGCGCTCTGCAGCGCCACGTAATCACTTTGATTTCGGTCTCGATAGGCCAGTCCGAAGGTGGTCACGGATGATTCGAAGCGGTCATTCTTTCCGAGATAACCCGCAATTTCCGCCGACTTACCCGAACGGGCGTGCGCGCGCGCGAGCGTCCACGCGCAGGCCCGGCCGTAGGCGACCAACAACGATTCGTTGAGCTGTTCGATGATGACCGAGGCCTTGTTGTCGTAGAGCTGGCGAACGTAGAAGCTGCGCGACGTGTCGCCCACGTCCAAGGTGTGCCAGCCCAGAAAGGCGTCCGAGGTTGCCTGCATCAACTTCTGTCCGTGCACGACCCGCTCGCCGGGCTGGAGCGCGCAGACCCTGGCGAGCGCGATCGACACCACCGAACTCTGAGCCTCTTTGATCTGCAAGAAGAAGGGATCATCACGGTCGCGTCCCACCAGCAGCACGACGTAACACCGCGTGCCGACCGATCCCACCCCGACGACTTTTCTCGCGGCGTCAACTGACTCGTACTGGTCCAGCAGTTCGCGCCGGTCACTGCTCAACGTGTGCTTGTAGCCCTCCAGCACCCGGTCAAGCGTCTCGCGCAATCCAGCTGGCGTGCCGCCCAGGTCGCCCAGTGCGGTGATCAGCGGGGGCTGGAGCCGGATCCGCGGCGTGACGCTCTCGTAGTTGACCAACTTGGCGTAGGACTTCTTCGTGTCATTGCCCTTGACGTCGCCAATGACCGTGTTGACCCGCTGCATCGCGTGATCGGCGAGAAACCCTCGCAGGTCCTCCATCACCGCGTCGACGTCGAGCGTGGCGTACCAGACGTTGAGACGCGTCTCTCGGGCGAAGCGTTGCATGGCCCGTCGATACTCCTTGGCCACGTCCATGGCAATGGCCTCTTGCTGGTGCACGGTGTGGCCCAAGTAGTGCGAGGCAATGATCGTCGACGCGACGAGCCGTTTCACATCCCACTCGAAGGGTCCAACGTCGGTTTCGTCAAAGTCGTTGACGTCAAAGACCCTCCGGCCTTCCGGCGACGAAAACACCCCGAAGTTCGACAGGTGCGCGTCGCCGCAGATCTGCACCTCGATGGACGTGCTCGCGCCGCGCGCGAGATCGTCGGCCATCAACAACGCGCCACCGCGGTAGAAGGACAACGGGCTGGCGAGCATGCGCTGATAGCGGATCGGCAGCAACTGCTTCACGCGATTATCGCCCTGCCACATAAGTCGCGCGACCGGATCGTACGTTTCGGGACGCGCCACCAGCGTCGCGAGCGCGGTGCGCGGTGTCTTCTCACGTTGCGCGCGACCCTCCTCGATACGCGCGTCCAGGGAAGGCAGCGTGTTCGGCGTCGTCATGCCACTCCTTGGGCGAGGAGCCGCTCATCGCCACGCACCTTCGGGCCAATACTCGTCACGACCAACATCGCGATCGCGAAATCAGTGACCATGATGCAACCGGGGAACAAAACTCCCGCGGTCGTGAAGTGCTTCAAGGTCATGAGGGTGATGGCGCAGTTGACGGTGCCCAGGAAGAAGGCCCGCGCTGACTCACTCGACGGAACCGTCCACGACTTGCGCAACGTCGGCAGCGCCGCCATCTGATCAGCCGCGACGAAGGCGATCAGCGCCACGGTGGGCTCATTGATAAAGCACCAGAAGATCAGGCCGAGCACCGAGACGCCGCCGCACACGATGTCGAACGTGCCAATCTTCCAGGCACGGTGCGGGGCCCGAAACGTCGCGAGGACGACGACAAATGGCACAAAACCCATCGCCAGCGTCATGAGCGAGGCCAGACCCACGTGCTGTTGGACCTCTACTACGAAGGCCAGCACTCCCTCAACGGCCCACAAGCTCCACGTCACTCGATTGGGCGACGTGACGCCGCGCAACGTGTCACGTACGTAGCCCGACATGCCAACCAGCGACACCGCGATGGCGAGGAAGACGAAACCAGGAGCAATCATCACATAAGTCTGACCCATTTCGCGCCGTGGCAACTTTCCGTATGGGAAATGTGATTTCGGCGCCGTCCAGTAACCTCGGCCCTCGTGGACGCAAAAGAATTCCTGGGAATGTCGAGGCGCGACGAGAGTGTCTGGACTTTTGAGGTCAGTGAACGACTGGTGACACCAAGAAAGTTTCTCTTCGGCGGCTGCGGGTTGGCGGCCGGAATCGTGGCGCTGGAGGAAGCGTCAGGACGGCCCACCATTTGGGCCAGCGCCCAGTACCTCTCGTATGCGATGTTCGAATCGGAGGTCATCGTCACCACGCAGTTGGCTGCGATTGGCAACAACGTCACCCAGGCCCGAGCGAGCGCGGTTTCGGAAGGTCGGGAGATCTTGACGGTGAATGCGGCCCTGGGGACCGGTCAATTGAGCGCACCCTCGCCACTGACGATGCCCAACGTTCCGGGGCCCGATGAGTGCCCGCCGATCGAACGACCCTTTGATATTGAGGGTTCGGTCTTCCAGTACCTGGAAAGTCGCGTGGCGCGCAGGACGAGCGAAGAAGACGTCGACGGGGCTCGCTCCGCGTGGCCGCCCGCAATCTGGTCGAAGATTCCCGGTCATGTCGATCCTTGCGCAGCGACGCTCGCCATCTTCGGCGACTACGTCGCGGGCGGAGTGAGCCAACTCGTAGGGCAGCCCATGATGGGCCGCAGTCTGGATAACACCATCCGCGTGGCCGCCCTGGAACCTACAGAATGGGTGCTCTGTGAAATCAACATGCACGCGCTCGCAGGCGGCTTCGCCCACGGGACGGGTTTCCTCTGGAGCCAGTCGGGGACGCTGCTCGCCACGGCCAGCCAATCGATCGCCGCGAAACTGTGGCAGGAGTGGAGCCCCGAAAGCAGTTGAATGACTGGTGTAGATTGTTACCCCTGCGGGGCTATAGCTCAGTCGGTTAGAGCGCGTCACTGATAATGACGAGGTCGTAAGTTCGATTCTTACTAGCCCCACCACGGGGGATTCGGAGTATTACGTCCAAACCGTTGGTAGAAATCGCCAGCGACCGTTCGTAGAAATCAGGACCGAACGATAGCCGCGTACTTGTCTGACGAACCACGCAGCAATGTCAGTCATCCTCTTCTCCTCAGTGAGACGGCAATAGGAATACTCAAATCCGGGTCACGTTTCTCCGGCGTCGGGCAATCAACGATCACTGTCGCAGGAGACGTCCCAATCGTGGGGCACGTTGCAGTCGGTCCGAGAGGCGCTCCAGTCTTCGGCCTTCCACCTACCGGTGAGCCTCGCCCATCGAACTAGCGAGCTGCGTAGGCGTTCAGGAACGCGGCCGCCGCCGCCCTGGCCACCGCGACGAGATCATGAGTTGCCGCGTAGTCGTCATCACCAGTGAACATGGCCTTGTTGACTGGAATCCAAAACAACATGCCGACGAAGTGTTCCGCTGCAGCGGTCTCGTCGGCAACGCCGAGCAATTCGCGATCGGCGAGGGCTCGAAAACTGCTTGCGAGTGCCGCGAGCACTCGCTCGAATCCCTTCTCGTACCATGCGCTCGAGATCTCCGGGAAGCGATCCGCAGAGGTGATCACCAAGCGCCGGAGCCGCAGCAAACGCGGCTGCATCAGGGCCACGAGGAATGTCTCGGCCAGGAATGCGAGGTCTCTGGCAAGGTCAGTGGTGGCTGGCAACTTCTCGGCGATGAGGCCGATGAGGACACTAATGTCATCCGTTGTTGACAGTACGATGTCGGCGAAGAGGTGCTGCTTGTCGTCGAAGTGCTTGTAGACGGTCTGCTTGGATACCCCGGCCCGCACGGCGATCTGCTCCATCGTCGTGCCGTCGTACCCACTGACGAGGAACGCTCCGATTGCCGCTTCACGAATCTCGCGATGGCGCCTGTCCACACTTCGCTCGGTTTGTTCTGGTGGGTCCGTTGCCGCCATATATAAAAGAGTACTTGACGGACTAGTTCTCATACGATACTATACGGTCTAGTTCCACAATAACGACCAAGGAGGTCAATCGTGAATCTCGAGGCATACCTATTCTTCCCCGGCAACACCGAGGAGGCGATGAACTTCTACCAGAGCGTCCTCGGTGGCGATCTGTCGATCACCCGTCGCGGCGACGTCGACCCGACGGCGCCCAAAGAGGAAGCGCACCGCGTCATCAACGCGGCGTTGGACACTGGGTCGTTCACCATGCGAGCCGCCGACCGTTCCGACGCGACCGACGAGGTCCAGACCAGGATCGAACTCACCGTTATCGGAGACGACGAGAGCGACCTGCGTAGGATCTTCGATGGTTTGGCTGACGGCGGAACCGTGAAGGCGCCAATGGAGAAGATGTTCTGGGGTGACACCTTTGGAGCACTCATCGACAAGTTCGGTATTGGATGGCAGGTCAACGTCACTTCCAGCTGACAATCTTCGACGATGTCGATGACGGGGCAAATGTCGCCACAAATAAAGGAGGGATATAGCGTGACTAATCAAAGTGCACCGTGGCCGAAACAGGGCCTGCATCGTACTTCGCGTCGATCGAGAAAAAGTACGGCCGCTCGATCGCCAAGTGGCAGAAGATCATCGCCCAATGCGGTCTAGAAAAGCACATGGCGATCGTCAATCACCTCAAATCCGAATACCAGATGGGTCACGGACACGCCAACGCACTTGTCGGCTAGACCCTCGCAGGTAACACCGCTGCTCCATGATCCCACTGAACCTTGATTGGCGTGAGGCGTGGCAGGTGCCAGCCGCTGCGGCGTGGCGCCGCGTTTGCAAGCCATGAATGTGTGGTGAAAAGGCAGGCAGAATCTGGTGAAGGTGGTCATGATTGCTGGTGAAATCTCTTTATCGATTTGGTGAGCCCGCCAAGAGAGCATCGTCAGAGCCCCTTAACCTGCGGTGTTCCAATTTGTCCGAATGCCCGACCACGAGGATGCAGCACCAAGGTTGACGGTTGAAATTTCACCTTCACCTGATATTGCTCACGTCAACACCTGATTCCTGCTGCAACAGCAGCTGAGCCTTGACATCGTCGGACCGCGGGCTCTGGCACCAGAGGAACGCGAGTCCCACCCGCCTATCCGTGCCGCCACGGACAATCAGAGCCGGTCCGGACCGGCATGCCGAGATTTGCAAAGAGGCCGAGTGGCCGCTATAGTTAACCGTTATGTTAAATGTTAAGTCAGAGCTGACGAGCGAGGACCTCGACCTTCTTTTCGGTGCGCTCGCCGACGCCACCCGTCGTGGCATCGTCGAGCAGCTCGCCCTCGGTGAGGCGACGGTGAGCGAACTCGCAGCACCCTTCTCTATCAGCCTCCCGGCGATTTCCCGGCACCTCAAGGTGCTCGAGCGCGCATCGATCATCACCCGTAGCCAACACGGCAGGTGGCGCAGCGCGCAACTCTCCCCGACGTCGCTTGTCAGCGCGGCAACGTGGCTCTCCCTGCATGAGCGACTCAGGGCCGAGAGATTCGACCGACTCGACGACCACCTGGCTCGACTCACGTCGGCGTCGCCGGCGCCGAGAGATTCCCAAACCCAAAGCCAGGAGAGGTAGGCCATGACCACTACAGACCCGCAGCTCGCGCTGACGCACATCGTCAATGCGCCGCGCGCACGCGTCTACCAGGCGTTCACGGATCCCGAGCACTTCGCCGCATGGTGGGGGCCGTTTGGCAATTCACTGCCGCGCGACGAGATCGAGTTCGACGTGCGCCCCGGTGGCTATCAGCAGTGGTCAGAAGTCTTTCCGGACGAACCCAACATTTGGACCCACGGGCGAATCGACCTCACCGACGTCGTCGACGGCGAAGTGCTTGATGGCATCATGCGCATCACTGGCCAGCTGCCGGATGGATCCGCGCCGTTCGAGACGAGAATGCGAGTCGAGTTCTACGACGAGCTCGACGGGCGGACGCGACTCGAGATCCGCCAGTGGCTCCCCGAAGAATACGTGTCGCCCAGCGAGGGGGGTTGGGCCGAAGCGTTCACCAAGCTGGACGCCACGCTCGCCGCCTGAGCGGGTCGTCGCGAGTTACGCCGGAACAATCAGTGCTGTCTCAAGAGAGTTGCCGCCGAGGAGTCAAAGTCGTCACTATTTACGAGTAGGCCCGAACTCGCCTTTTTGGTCGTGCCCGCCCACGCGGTGCGTACATAAGTCAGAATCGCTGGAGTAGGGCTCCACTCCTCAGCAAGGTACTTCGACAGGTAAGCCGTATGCGGTCTTTGGAAGTTGCACGCAGTTGTTCACCGTGAACTTCGTGTTGAGACCCATCTCGACCAGCGTGGTGAACTCCACCTTTCCACCCTGGCCCGCCCGGAAGGTCGGCTTGTGGTGCAGCGTCAAGTGATAGACCTTCGCCGCGGCCACCACGTCGGCACCCGACACGGGGTGCCCGGCTGCCGCGGCGGCAGCGATGGCCCTATTGCTGACGTCCAGCGCTCCGGCATGGCTGTTCCAGAGCCCCTGCGCGTGATGAGGGCAAGCGATTATCTTCGGTGCGCCGCCTACCGTGTCGGGCACGTTGAGACAGATGTCGGCGAAGGACTTGGGCTCAAAGAACAGTACGAGCCGCGAGTATCCGAAAACGTCGTCGACGTTGATCAACAATTCAAGGCCCGTGGTGTTCACCGTGTTAATGCTGGCCGCGTTGGTGACGTCAGCGGCCGTGACGACGTGCGCGGGGCTGTCGTGTGTCGCGGTTGCCAGGGCGTACTCGGCGATGGCCAGGGCCACTGACGACGGCGTGGAAGCGCCAACCGGGCTGCCAAGACCAAGTAGCAACACGAGGGCGAGCGTCGGAATCAACGTGCGCGAGACGCATTGGGCCCCGGATCGCCGTCGTTTTAGTTTCATCATCCCGCTCTCCTCATGACGTCGTTGCAACCATCCTCCTCTACCCCGACGAGCGAAGACGTACAGACACAACACCATCAATCGTGCCGGTCCGGGTGATTCGTTATCTCAGTGCTCGTTGCACAGCTGGAAGTAACTCGAATTGAAGTGAGAAATCGCGAAATGAGAACCCGTGGCCCAGGCCGCGTTCGGCCCCGGACAGAGGCATACCGTTCATCAGGGGAGTTGGACTCACTCAAACTTCGTCCACGGTGGCTTTCTTCTACGTGACTTCAGCGCAGTCGGCGGACCGCTATTTTCCGGTGCGCTCGCGATGTCCGCATCCGGGCCAGCAGCAGGGTCGACGCTGGCCTTCCTCGAGCTCCTCCTTTGTCCGGCGAATTCGCCGTTGCCTGGTCACGAGCTGCTTGGCATCTTCAACCCAGCAAATGAATTCGTTACGCGCGAGAGGCGTGATGTCCATCCACGCATCAAGGGCCGCGGGATTGGCAACCAGCGTCTCGCGCAGGTCCCCCGGCAACTTGTGTACCGCCCCGCCGGGAACCCGCGAACTCATAGGGTGACAGTACCGGGCCGGAGCGAGCACTGCCACCACTCGCTAGATATCTGAGAAACTCATTTCGGCAATTTGAGACGTGCCCCTCGGCCACTAATAACGGGGCGGACCGGTCGCCACGTACTCGCGCACCTCGTCATAGACCAGATCGTATGGCCCTGGACCAGTGAGGAACCAGGTGACTCCTGATTCTGACCACTGGGCGTAGCGTGCATCTTCTCGGTACACCATCTTCTCGTCTCGCTGGCCCCACACGGCGATGTCGAAATGATCGAGGTCAGCTCCCGCCGCACGTAATTTCTCGCTGAGTTCAACCACCTGTTCAGGCTCGGTCATCTGAATCACCATCATCCCCTGGTAGCGAGCGGCCCGACGTATCGGAGCCGGGTTCGCCCAACGCCCAGCCGTCCACACTGGAATACCGTTGGAGCGATGCGCGGTTGGTTGAAATGCCACTTCATTGGCCACGAAGAACTCACCCGTGATATCCACCTGCTCACCCGATACCAAACCCTGAAAAATGGCGAGCCCCTCGTCCAGGGCGCGACCGCGCTGCGTCGGCCCAGCCAGCTCTCCGAAGCAGGCAAACTCGTCACCGGGGTAGTCATCACCGATGCCGAACCCCATCACGAGACGGCCCTTGGCGAGGCGGTCGAGCGTGACTGCCTGACGCGCCACCACTTGGGGACGGCGGCGAATGAGTGGTGTCACCATTGGTCCCAACGTGATCCGCGAGGTCCGCGCCGCCATGAGGGCGAGACAGATATACGGGTCCACGATCTCTCGCACCGGAGCGGGATAGCGCAGATGGTCCCACACGAAGAAACCGTCCCAGCGCGCCTCCTCGGCCAGTACCGCCAGGTCGGCCATCCGTTCGACGTCGGCGAGGCCGTCAAAGGGAGGAAGAAAGAGTCCGTGCTTCATGTGTCCCCCCTTCTTTGCCCTGACCGCGATTCTTACCGACGGAGGCTGAATCATGCTTGACTTGTTGGACCGCGTGGGCGTAATGACGTCAACGTTTCGTCATTAACCTGACGTGATGCCTGCCGTCACTGTCGATAATCCACTCGAACTTCCCAAGGTTGTTGCCCCGCTCACTACGCAACGTGCTCGATCCGTGAAGTTGATCACCACTGCCCCCCAAGGACTCGAAGGTGAGGGATTCCCGGTGCGACGGGCCTTCGCCGGTATAGGACAAAGGGACCTCGACCCCTTTGTGCACATGGACCAAATGGGTGAGGTTGACTACGGTCCAGGCGAGCCCAAAGGCACGCCGTGGCAGCCCCACCGCGGATTCGAAACGGTCACCTACATGATGGAGGGC
>JBEKQN010000038.1:0-16336 GCA_049519675.1 Acidimicrobiales bacterium
ACGATTGGACTGCCGCCTGGACTTTCGCAGTGGCACAAACTCGCTGCGTTCGTGCTGGTTATCTACGCGACCGTTCACATCATTCGACGGCGAAAGCGGTTGCGTCGCTCGCACATTCAATAGAGCGATTAGAAATTTGCCGATGCTGGCGTTGAACGCTGATCAATCCTGGGGCAGGCGTGCAAAATCGCTCTTGGCCTTCTTGTACCAGCCCATGCCTTTGATTGGGTTCTTCCAACGGGCCTTCATATCTTTAGATGCTTGATCATGCGTCGTGTCACCATTCGCGACCACATCTTTGATGTGCTGATCTTGTGATTTGATGACCTCATCGGCGGTTTCGCCGTGGTGGGAATAGTCGCACGGGCCACCCAACTGTTGGCATGTCATGGTTTTCATTTTGCTACTTCCTTTCATTTTCTCTTTTCACTATTTGAACGATCAGAAGTCGTTGCGCATTCACTTCTCAGGATTTCACGCGCACGCGAATCACGTCCAAAGTCGTCAGTACGTCTGGATCAGCCATCAGTTCCACTTCGTGAACCTGGCCCGCCGCCACGTGGAACACAAAGGCAACCTTGACCGATCCGGCGTGGATCCAAGCGGCGCCGAGATCGCCGTCAATTGTGACGGGTACCGCCCCTCGGGTGCCATTGAATCGGCCGGCGACCGCCGAGGCCCCGTCGTACACGGGATTTGTGCCCATCTCCTGTGCCGCCAAATCTGCTCGCATGACGGCGTCGGGCGCAAGCAGCGTTAACAGGGTCGCTAGATCCCCGCCTCGAGCCGCACGCAGGAACGCGGTTACAACTCGTTCACTTTGCTCCCGAATATCTTGTGAAGTGTTCGGATCCGGCGCGCCCTGCACCTTTCGCCGTGCTCGGCTCGCCAGTTGGCGAACAGCGGTACTCGAACGGCCCATGATCGCGCTGATCTCGTCGAACGGATAGCCGAAGACATCGTGTAACACGAAGGCTGCCCGTTCGGCAGGCGCAAGAGTGTCAAGTACGACCTGCATCGCATCGCTCAACCGTTCGGCGAACAGCGCGTCTGCTTCCAGGTCGACCGGCTTGACATCGCCGGGTGGTGTCGCCTCGGCCTGCGATCTTGTTCGATGCTTCCGCAGATGATCCAGACACAAACGTGTCACGACTGTCGTCAACCAGGCGGGCAGGTTATCAATATCGTCTGTGCGAAAAAATCGTAGCCACGCTTCTTGCAATACGTCATCGGCATCGGCCCTTAAACCAAGTATCCGGTTAGCGAGACCAGTAAGTCTCGGCCGCTCGGCCTCAAAGTCGCTCAATTTCATTTCGATCACATGATATTGACGTAATTCACCATAGGAATGTGACAGCCATCGGAGATTTCGCCTCGTGAGGCGCCCCAAGACCAATAAATGCCAACGTCATGTTATTGACGACGAGCCACTTTCTCGGACATAGTTCGCTAGGACGGCGCCAAGATTGCTGCGGTGGCGATCCAGGGTGGTAGCTCAGGTCTCAGCTAATTACTTAACTTCCCTCGCGACTCGCGCGAGGTGGTCCTCAAGTTTGTCGAAACTCGCCTGCATGCCATCAATGGCGATCGTCGGATCATCGCGTTGGTCCCCGGCGTGTGCGAACATCGAGTCGAGACCCGACCTGTCCCGGAAGACGAGCAGGGTCGTCATCGTCGTGACGCCATCATCCTCGCGAAGCGTCGTCGTCTCCACGGCCTCGTCTTGCGGCCTCCCGTCGAACACCCAGGTCTCCACCGTGCGCACCGGGCGTTCGATCTCGAGGAAGGTGCCGTGAAATGAGCACCTTACGCCGTCATCAAAGACGCCAACGTAGCGATACCCCCCGCCGACGCGCAGGTCAATCTCGCAGACCTCAAGTTCATTGTTCCCGCCCGTGAACCAGACGCGCACGTGTTCGGGCGTCGTCAGAACGTCGAAAAGGAGCTCGGCGGACACGTCGAACTTCCGGGTGGTCTGCATCTCGTGGTCGCTCGGGAACTCGAGCGTGGCCGAGCCATGTCGGTTGATTGTCATTTCATTCCATCCTTTCGCTGTAGGCCATTGAGATAGTCGTCCAACCGGTCCATTCGAGCGTTCAGCGACTGTTCGTACTTCTCTAACCAGTCATAGAGGGGGCGTAGACGCTCACGGTCCAGTCGGTAGAGGCGTTGCCGCCCTTGCGCACGGCACTTAACGAGGCCGACGTCGCTCAGGACTCGCAAATGCTTGGACACCTGGGGTTGTGTGAGACGCAGCATGTCGACGAGTTCGCCGACCGGCCTCTCGCCCGCCACCAATGCGTCCAGAATCTCGCGGCGGTGGTTCCCGGCGATGGCGTCAAAGACATTCGGGGCAAGTGAAGTACGGGCCATCGGATTATTATATTCCAAAAATGGAATATGTCAGGGAGCGAAGGGCTCCTTTGCTCGTCGGTGGCCGGCAAGAGTGCCGAACTGGACACAGCCCAACTATCCTTTTTGCCGATCGACGCCTGGACGGAGAACAACGCGAGTCCGGTGCCTCCGCTACTCTGACGCCTAATGGCCACGTTCGACGACGTCATTCGCCTGACCGCTCACTTGCCCGACGTGACCGTGTCGACTTCCTACGGCACACCAGCGCTCAAAGTCCGCCAAAAGGGCTTCTGTCGGCTCTGGGGCGATCGCGACCGCTCCAAAGCCGACCTTGGAGAAGACGAGGTACTCGTGGTCTTTTGCGAGCTGGACGAAAAGGAGTTCTTGCTCGCTGAGTCCGACGGTTCGATCTTCACCGCGCCCCACTACGACGGCCACGGTGCCGTCCTGATCTTGCTCGATGAGATTGACCTCGAAACCCTCGCCAACCTGCTCTTTGACAGTTATTTGCTCCGCGCGCCCGCCTCAATCCGGCGTCAGTACAACTGAGCGATGTTCGTCCACTTTGACGTTTCGACATATCGAACTCGACATCGAGCACTCCCCCTCAACGACCGGCTGGGCGACTCTGTCGTCGTCTTTTGGGTCCGCGACAGCATCCAACTCGAGTTCATCGCCGCGGTCTGATGTCGGTGGCGGAGCCAATGAAGTAAGCAGTGTGTCCTAGGGACAACTGATTACAGCGTCTCAGGCGCCGTTAATGCCCTTCTTGGACTCTTTCTTGTTGTGCTTCTCGTTGCGCTTTTCCTTCAGGGACTTTCCGACCTTCTTGACGTTATGTTGGTTCGGTGATTTATCGGCCACGGTGACTCCTCTCGTCGGCGACGTCATTCTTGGCGACGTCGAGAACACAGATTGTGAGCGAACGCCCGTGAGGTCGTGTGACTTCGAGGGGCAACTTCACAACTTGGATACTCATCGTCGACTTTAATCGGCGCTGGCACCTTCGGGTCTCACTGGCCAAACAGCTCTACGACCCTTCATGGCGATGAATGCCAGTTGAACAATCCGAGACAGCGACGGTGACAGCGAATTGACCCACCTAGGCTTTGGAGATTTTTGCCATCGCTCGATGTAAAGGAGCTGGGATCGTCCTGGTCTCCAGCGTTCTTCTATCTGGATGTGCGTCGCAGGTTGCACACAATGACTCATTGCCCGCTACAACTCGGCTCGGACCGCCGGGCCACCTGTTCAAGGCGTCATTTCCCCACGCACCAACCGTGCACACCTTTACACTTTCCGGCGCTAAGCAACCTCAATACGGAGTTGGAGTACGGGCCAACACCATCTATGTCAGTGGTGGCGATGGACCACCCGAAATGGACGTGTGGGTGGAATTCCTGACGAATTCTGTGCCGCGTCGACAAGTGAACCCCTTTCTGCGAAGCTACTTGGCCACGTCTCGTGGCGGTCGAATCATCACGTGGTTTGGTCTACCTGCGGCCGAAGCGTTAGTGCCTGGGTGCGATCCGTCCGGCCAGTGCGTTGGGACTGTCGGCAATCTGGTCGTACTTGACGGAACAACGTTGTACTTCGTCATTACGCATCAATACAGTCAGATCGCTGCCCAGGAGGAAGTTCGCTCCTTTCGAATAGTCAGATGAATTAGGCAATGTCGCAGATGACGCTTGTGGTTATGTGACTCGCGTTCACTTCGTGCAAGGAACGCAACGCCGCCTCGTCACTCGGGCTATCCGTGTGGGTTCCGTTCAGTCGGCCGACATCAACAATCTCCGAGTGGCGCCTCCACTTATGGCCCCGCGTAACTACGAGCTGGTGCCGTGACCGGCAAGGTTTGCGCTGTTTCTGGCAAGCAGATCGCCGATTCGGGCGCGCTTGGCTCCACGGACCATATGGCGAGGCCCGGCGAGTGGATGCTGTTCCCGACCCGTCAGCGGTTGGTGGCGCGACTGACGGGTCCGGGCAGCGTTGCGTCCCATCAGCGCGGCCGCACGCGAGATACCCGCCGACGTCAGTGGTCATCTGCGATGATGGCCGACGTGGAGGAGATCGAGGTTGTCGTCGCCCATAACGAGCGCGCGACGCTGCGCGTCGGTGACGTATTCCTGAAGATCGACGCTGATCAGACCCGCACCGACGTCGAGGTCGAGGCGATGGCGATTTCGCCGGTCCCGACCCCGGAGATCCTGTGGCGGAAGCCGCCCGTGCTCGCGCTTGCTGCTCTGCCGGGGATGGCACTTGGTCACCTCGGCAAGCCGTCGAACGCGTCGGCAGCGGCGTGGGCTGCGGCCGGTACCACCGTTAGGACGCTGCACGCCGCGCCGCTGCCTCCATGGCCAGGTCGGACCGTCGACGAATTCGCGTTACGGCTCGACTCCGAGTGCGAGTGGCTCGTCGCTAACGACGTCCTTCCAACCGAGGTCGTCACGCGCAATCGCCGGCTTGCCGAGACTGTGCTCCGGCCGTGGACACCGGTGTTCATCCACGGTGACCTGCAGGTCGACCACGTCTTCGTCGCTGGTGACGAGGTCACCGGCATCGTCGACTGGTCCGAGGCTTCCCAGGGCGACGCGCTCTTCGACCTCGCCACCCTCACGCTCGGACACGTGGAGCACCTTGGCGACGTCGTCGCTGGCTACGGCACCAACGTCGACCGCGAACTCATCCGCGCGTGGTGGTCGTTACGATGCCTGCTTAACGTCCGCTGGCTGGCCGAGCACGGCTTCGGCCCACTCGAGCAGATGCCCGAAGTCGCCATTCTGAGATCGGCGCAATGAGGCGGCACGAGCCCGATCGCTTCGATCGCAACTTCCGCACTCTCGTGCAGCCGGGGCTACTTCTCGACGTAAATGGTCATGGGCGGGACAACCCCATGGCGTTCCATCGCCGCGGCCAGTTCGGGCGATGGCGAGGCCATACCCGCCAGCACCGCCGCCACGTCGTCTATGTCGGCTGCAATTGCGACAGTGTTGCTCCCGTCTTGCGCTGCGTAATCAGAAATATTGGAACCACCCATCATGTCGGCGATGGCGCTAGCTCGCTCTTCCTTGAAGCTCAGCCAATTGTCGACGTCGACAACATTGTGAGTAATTATCATCCTTGGCATCGTCATTTCCCCCTCGCGACGCTGTCTAAGATTCGGCGCCTCAAGCCTCTTTCTAGCACAGCGGATTGTCGCGAGCGCCGTTGCCGCTCATGTGAGAATCAGCGGCTTGGTCGGTCGCAATCGACGTCTGACGTCGCCGACCCGACGTGTCAGAAGTGCCACCTGTCAATGGCGGCTTAATTAGGCCACGACTTGACTGGTGTCGCTGTCAGTTGTGATGGATGTGACAACCTAAAGTCGGCGAATGTTTTGAGTACGCCTGGCCGAATCTCGAGTGCGGCGCCAGAATTATTGGACTAGAGCCAGGACAGCGAAACATGTCGCGAGTACTAACGCGACCGGGGCCATCAGGTTGCGCTCCCAGCGGCTGCGCGATGCGATATTGGCAATCCCACTTAGTCCAAATATGGCAACGAATATCCATATCGTGATGCGCACGAAAGTGGACCTGCCGCTAGCCCCGAAAAGCCCTCCTTCAGCGAGAGCCACATAGAGAGCCACCCAGAACAACACCGCAGAGATCGCGCTCGCCAAACGTAATCTCGACGGCAGCACGGTATTGGTTCCTCCAAAAGCAGCGGCGCCGTACGGGAGGCCAGCGGCGAGAAGCATCTGAAAAACCGCCAAGGAGATGATTCCTATCGAGGCCACAAGTGTCACCCAATCAGAAGGGGAATTCATTGACCGCCTTTTGCGCCTGAGACCAGCGGAACGGGCCCGGTGAACAATTCTCGCATATTTAAGAGTGGAAGCCGCGAGCGTGAAAGTGTCACCGAACCACGCATAGTGTCGGATCTTCTTCATCCGACCAATGCTCCGTGCACACGTGAGAAGATTTGTCCATGGGCGCTCTTCTTGCCGGCCTTCTGACCGGCCTCTCGCTCATCGTTGCCATCGGCGCGCAAAACGCCTACGTATTGAGAATGGGTCTTTCTCGACACCACATCAATTTGATCGTTGCCATCTGCGCGGTCTCGGACATCGTGCTCATCACTCTCGGTATCGCGGGCATCGGCGGCGTCATCCGCTCGGAGCCGTCAGCGCTTCAGATTCTCCGATGGATAGGTGTTGTCTATCTGTCGCTCTTTGCCCTTCGGTCGTTCTGGCGAGCGCTTCGTCCTGAGGTGCTACTTCCCTCAGAGGCGAAAAAACCGACACGCAGAGCCGTGGTGTCAACCACGTTGGCGTTCACCTTTCTCAATCCGCACGTCTACCTCGACACCGTGCTCCTCCTGGGGTCGATTGGCAACCAGTACGGTCACGATCGTTGGCTGTTCGCCCTTGGGGCGTCGGTCAGTTCCTTGGCGTGGTTTTCTGGCCTCGGTTACGGAGCCAGATTCGCATCTCGCCTAATGTCGCGACCCGTTACGTGGCGCGCTCTCGACGTCGCCATCGGAGTGGTGATGGTCTTAATCGCCCTCAAGTTGACGCTGACTCCCCTGCCGTCGTGAACTTTCCCACGCTAAGGACTGGTCAAGATGGCCCTTTAAACTATGCATCATCACCCATTGCCACTCTTGACGGTTCACTCATCTTGTGTCGTCGGCCCTATCTGACGTTCTGGAACCTTGCGCTCGCGGCACGCGCCGCTGCATCGTAAAGATAAACGAAGGTCGCTGAATTCGAAAATAGGTGCGCGGACCTACACGTTAGGACGAATGATCCGTGCACACTTGCGATTGGCAACGATCAGCGCAGTCGTGAAGATTGCGAAGTCAACTGCCGCTTCCAGCCATATACCAGTTGTGCTCCTGTAAAAGCGACCGCTGGTTGCAACGTTTATTAGATAGACAATTACGTTGCCCGGAATCGCCAGCGCGAAGAACCATTTGAAGTAGTTCCGCGTGTTGCCTTCAATACTGGTCTTGAACGTGAACATCTGTCGAACTGTTACGGGTGGCACCAAAACATCCCTCTCGGATACTGATTCCTACGGTACTCCTTCAGCCGGTCATCTCTTACGCCCGCCTCTCTACGAACCGAGGAGTGCCCGCGGACCGACACCCCAGGAGTGCAACCCTGCATTAGCGACTCACGTCTTTGGTCGTCGGAAGTAGTGAATGATCGCTGTGGTGCGACTCCCCGAAATGCCAGGGATGAATGCCGTCATCGAGATAATAGGAACGGCCATGTACAACTCCCATCCATCAGATGGAAGTTCATTGAGCGCACTACCTAACGCGTGCCATCCCTTCTTGTTGACCGGAACGTACAACTCTTTGTATTCGTAGCTCATTTGCCAACCCTAACTTGTGGCTATCTTGGGTTCACGCCAACATTTCAGTAACCGTTGGCGAGTGGGTCCAGATTCGTTCCGAGTGCCAGGCGCGGCGGGGACGCCACGTTGCACTAACGGCTACACACCATTGCGCGACGCTGGTCTCCCATGTGGTCCGGAATGGTGTGGGCGGCCTAGTCGCGGAACAGTTGTGAGATGCGCACCTTGATCAGCTTCTCTACGAGCTCCTTGGGCAGGGGCTCGTCTATTGCGAAGCGAAGTGCGCCTTTGGATTTGCTGTACGAAACCAACTCTTCCTTGAGTTCGGGAAAGACCGAACCGCTGAACGGCAGGTAACTGAGATGATTCTTGAACGCGGCAAACCCCGCCACGACCTTCCCTTGCAGCCTGAATGCCGGAACTTGATACGAGAGTCCCTGCTCAGCCTCAGGGATCACATCAAGGATCGTCTCGCGAAGTTTCTGAAGCGTCGCGCGCCTCGGCTCGTCGAGCGCTTCGAGGTAAGTGTTAATTTCTTCGCTGGACATAACGCCATTATGAACCGATGGCAGCGTGCGGTCAAGATTTCACGAGATGTGAGAGCTCGTCTACTGGTTGGTGTCAAAGGCCCGGCGTAACGATTGTGCGGGCCTGCACGATCGGGTGGCCCTTGACTAAGAATTCCTCTTCACCAGTGCAAGAACTCTTTGAGAAGATCATCTAGAGCATTTTCGCGTCAATCCTGCTCTCGACAGAGGCAAAACGGGTGGCCCGCGGGATCAAAGAGCACGCGAACGTGTTGCTGTGGCTGGTGCTCGGCGACAGTCGCCCCGAGCTCAATCGCTTCATCGATGGCCGACTCTAGGTCGTCAACTTGGAAGTCGAAATGCATCATCGGACGCTGCTCGCCGGGACCTGGAGGCCACACCGGGCGCTGGTAGTTCGATGCCTCTTGGAACACGACATAGATAGGTCCGTCGGGTGGAGACAGGATCGTTGTTCCCGGCTCCTCGTGGACGACTGGCCAACCAAGTAACTGGGAGTAAAAGCGTGCCAACGCGCTAGGGTCCGGCGCTTCAATGCCAGTCCCCCACCACATGCCCGCCGAGCGAGAGCGCATTTGAGGAGTCTGTCATGGCAGATAAGACCGCGCAACATTCTGCAGTCACCCAGTCCAATTATTTGCCTGAGCTAGATCATGTTCGCCGACGCTCCGGTTGTGACGAGTCAGTGGGCCGGACCTCGATCAGGCCCGGAGGACCGACCGACACATGTTCCGACTGGCGTCTGAAGCTTTGACACACGGCAGCGCGGATAGCACAGCTCGAATCAATTCTGCGTAGTACGTGAAGATTCTCCGCTGTGCGGCCGCGACCTCCGGCCATCTGAGTCGTTGTCTTTCGACGTGGACCAATCCGGCAGTACTCTTGGACGAGCCCAAAACCGGAGTCCTCGTGACAGTACGTGAGAAGTTTCCTCGTCCTGAACGGGCGGGAGGAAACCGCCAATACCGGGCTTGGGTTTGGCCAACATTTCTTGTCATGGCTGCTGTCGTAGGAGCACTGTTAACGCTCGTCACGGTTTGGGCAATCGGCCCTTCATCTCGAATTGTCGGGCGCCCAAGTTCACTTCAAGCGGGCTTTGCGTCCAACACCATGAAAATCGTCGACCAACTTGGAACGGTGGATGTAAACGTGTGGGTCAAGAACGAAAGCCGCGTCAACACAACCGCGACCTGCGCCGTCATTGTGACGTCAGCAACGAGGCAACGACAACATTTCTATCGAGGCTCAGCAACATTCAACTTGACATTGTTTGAACCTCATAGGTCGAAACACTTGGTCGAAGTGGTCACCGGCGTCTACTACGACGGCGACGCGACCGGACCCATAGGTTCGATGAACCTTCCACTTCCACAGTACGCGAGACTTAGCCAAGGTTCGTTGGTCAAATGCACGTAGTCGCGAGTCGGGCGATGGTGCGTAGGCGGCGACGCGTGGCGTGAGTCGTGTCGACCCACTTGAACTCGCACGTCCCATGTAGTCATCTGAATACCGGAGACTCATTGTCACTTTCCGACCAAAAATGGACCGACTATTTAGCGAAATAGTCCCCATCTGGCCCGACTCAATAAGTAAAGCCAATGAGATAGGTGCCGCTCAACGTGATTAGTAACCCTTGCTGCCAGGCGTGAGCAACTTGGTCGTGGTGCTCGCACGCTTGGCGCAAACGCTGATGGGAAGATGAACAAAATGCGAGTGCAAGAAGTTTCCAATAGAGACCAGCACGCCATCAGCAGCCCGGGCGACACACGCAGACGGCGTGTAATTGCCAGTCTCGGTCACGCCAAAAGCAACGCTCACACTTCGTCTCGAGCTCAGTGTGTGCAATGCAGGCATCTCACCCATCGACGTATTACGCGCCAAGGGCCCAACGTCTTTGTGGTCCGCGCCTCTCACTGGTTGAATTACCGGTACGCCGAACATCGAACAAGGTGTAGAAGAAACGTTGGTGAAGACAATCGGATGATAGATCGTTCCGGCGGCACCTTGGGCCGTGCCAAGAGTCACTCGTAGGTCCGCTGAAACACAGGATCTTATGGTTGCCGCCGACGCCGGGGTTGGCACTAGTGAAAAACCAACGACCCCGAAAACACTTCCCCCAACAGGCAAGCCGAAGACGGCAAGCCACAAAAATAACTTTCGCAAAAAGTCCATCCTTTCTTCTTTCACCACTTATGTCCGCTCGAACCCAAAAATTTCCGATCGTCTCATTGCGCTCTTGACTTTGAATATCCTCAAGCCTTGACTTGGCCACCGATCGGCAATTGCGTCCGTTGTCATTACAGAAAACCCGCACTATTGCCAGGGTTCGGTGCCTCCTGCTCGGCGCCTCAACTTTGCCACCTCGCAGCGCCAACTGATTTCGTCAGGGCGCAATTTGTGTCAGAAGCCCGTCTTTCATGCCAGAAGTGTCGAATACCTATTTCCGTCGGACTAATCTCAGTCCCTGGACTAACTCAATCGAACCCGATGCCCGGTTGAAGCCGTCTATGAGCCGCTCAGGAGTCGACGAACGCTCTCACCTCGACCGAGCCAAATGGCGCCATCGGATGACGGCGAGCCTCATTGACTGCCTCTTCCATGCCAGCGCACTCGATGATGTCAAATCCGACAATACGCTCTGCCGTTTCGGCGAACGGCCCAACGTGGACCATCACCTTGCCTTCTCGAACTCGAATGGTCACGGCGTTCGAAAATGGTTCCAAAGGTTGACCTTGCAGCAGTACTCCACGAGATTGCACGTCTCGAAGCCACGGTTCAACGGCGCGCGGAATTTCACCTGGCGTTGACTTTATGGTCTCATCTCGACATACAAGAAAAAGAAATTTCAACAGCCCCCAATCTCCGTTTTGCCAAGCCACCATACGTGGATTGTTTCCGGCACGCAACTAAAGATCATCGATCACGATGGCGGGTACCCTCTCATGGATAATCTCGGATCGACTCGTGCATCGGCGGCGAAGCCGACGTTCTCAATCTCCGGCTGGTAGCTAATGCGTGGGTTCCACTTTGAGGGCACGTTGGGTCCGTCAGGATCACTGTCACAAGTCATTCCACGTACGCACGATCGCCGGGCATGGGCTGCACTTTTACGCCGGCGCCAGTAAGGAACTGGCGGATCTGGGAGGCATGCTCAATGACGTGCAGCGGCATACCACCGACCAAGACTCCGTACAACATGCCGTGGTCGCGATGGGCATCGGGCAGTGACCGGGCCGCCCTCTCCTCGAAGCGATCGTCGAAAGTTCGCTGGGCTCTCGCGCCGCAGTAGGCGACGTAGCCGAGGAGCTCCGCTCTGGTGAAGACGCGGTTTGGAAAGGCGTAAGTGTTTTCGTCGAAGGGTTGCGGTGGTTCCCATGGTTCCAACTCGGCCGCGAGGTCGTAGTCAAGGGTAAGCAGCGCATGGTACGCCAGGAACCAAGGAGCCGATCCGTGTAATCCCCCGTACGAAGACGGACCGGTGGGCGCCTCGTCCGGCCACAGATCCCTTTCCCAGAGGACGTCCGGACAATCCAACAGCGCGGCCTCCATCAGCCGGAGCGCCTGCTCGAAGTTACGGGCCAGGCTCTGGACAAGCGGGTTCTCCACTCCATGAGTATTAGCAGGTGCCGGGATGCGGGAACCGACAGATATCCCACTACTCCCGCCAATTTTTAGGCGGGAGTAGTGGGATATCTGCAACCCACACTCGAGGCTCATCAGTTAGCTAAATCGTCTTGGCTAATGTGCAACTGACGAACACCGGTCACACTCGGTTCGTCACTTTCTGTTTTAGTCGTTCGTAGGGCGTCTGTCCACCAAGTCCGCCGTGGGGACGATAGAAATTATAGAAGTCCTCCCATTCGCGGAGTTTCTCATTGAAGAGTCCCGTGTCATCGATCACGACTCCTTCGAGCTGGCGATAGAACTCTTCGTTGTCGATGCGGTGACTTCGTTCGACCTTGCCATTGAGTCGGGGTGTCGCCGGTTTGATGTAGACGTGGCCGATGCCCTTGTCGAGCACGTGGTAGTGGAACGACCCTTGAAATTCCGAGCCGTTGTCCGTCTGAATCACCTCGACCTTGAAGGGCAGACGCTCCAAGAAGTAGTCGACGAACTGAATCGCCGTCTTCTGGTCGTTTTTCGGGTAGATCCGTAGCACCCTGATCCTGGTGCAGTCGTCGATGGCCGTGTATTGGTAGTGACGCTTCTTCAGGCCCGCAATTGGCTCAATGAACTTGACGTCGACCTGGACTCGGTGACCGGGCAGGGGCTTCTCGTAACGCTTCCAACGCTTGGCGTGGCGCTGGTAGCGCTGCGAGGTCGGCAGCCGGCTCATGTCGAGCTTCTTCAGGATCCGCCACACTCCTGAGGGACTGATTTCGACGTCGTGGTAGCGCTTCAAGTACATCGAGATCTTCTGGGGCCCTTGGTGATAGTGCGTGCGCAGGTAGATGATCTTGCCCACGACCTCGCTCTGAGTCGCGTTGGGCGAGGTCAGGGGCCGGCTTGAACGGGCCCGTAGACCCTCCTCGCCCTCCTCTTCGAAGCGGCGAAGCCACCTGTAGAAACACTGGCGGCTGATGCCGAAGTAACGGCAAGTCGCTGCGACGTTCCCCGTCACCTCATCCGCATGCTGAATGATTGCCAGTCGTCGTTTGATAACGCGCTGTTGTTCTTTTTCTGTCATAGATTCCTCCTTTTGAGGAACCAAGACTGTCACCGATGTCTGTCAGTTTTAGAGGTGTCGAAGGCCCGACGCGACAGGTCTACAACCATGCATTGGAGACTAGGCAGGAACGGCGGCCTTCATCAGTCACAAAACGTCAATAGGGCTTCTGCAGACCGGCGAACATTGGAAAGTGCTTCACGTTGCATGTGAGCAATTCGCAACCAGTGACGAGCGATGTTGCCGCAATAGCCAAATCTGCGCCGTCAATTGATTGATGACTCGTTAGCCACTTTCGGCCCAACTCTCCGGCGCGCTCAGCAATCAAAGTGTCGACGGGATGCCAAATGAAGATGGAAAGGAACGAACGTGTGCCCAATTCCTCTTGTGCCCTCATTCCTGCGAGCACCTCTAGGCGGGTAATCTCGCTGGCGTGCAGTGGCGAATCCATTCGTCCATTTTCGAGAACCTCCTCGGCGCCGTTGTGGCCCCGTAAGTAATCAATCATCACGGACGTGTCGACAAGTAACGTCATTGCTTGTCGCGCACGAGACGTGATCCAGAGCGCAATCTCTCAACCTCAGATGCTCCGTCCTCCTGCCGGTCAGTCCAAACTCCGAAGGATTGGCGCATGAGTTTAAGGTCATCAGAACTTGAACGAGAAGTCCCATAGACCCTTTCGACCGCATCCCGGATTAGAGCCGCAATTGACCTGCCCGTTCGGGCCGCCTCCGCGTTAAGCGTCTGACGCTCCTCGGCGGTAAGGGAGATCTGGGTTCTTTGCATGATGTAAGTATACATCACCTTGGTACATCGATTAAGTTAGTCAATTACGGATTCACTGGCTCGGAACCATTAATTGTGTTTTTTGGCCAAGCATTTGCCACTCACAAGGCTAATGCGGCCCTCAATTGCCGGACCAACGAATCAAAAGTGTGAGCCTGCGCCAACGATTGAGCGTGGCCGAGTGGGTTGTGTTCTATTGGCCGACGTCAACAATCCGACTGGCGAATTCGTTCGTGGGCTTAGTGCTCCGGTAGTTGCCACTGCCAGTGATGCAATAGGGTCACCGTTTCTTCTACGGCATAGGCGCAAATTCCGCTGGATCGGCCCGTAGAAGTGCCTCGTAAGCAGAGACAATGGTTTGATCCTGAGGAATGAGCTGATGATATTCATTGTCAAACAGGAGTTCCAAGTTGGCGGAGTCGACATCAGTTGTTGCCAATTCCATCCGCGATAGAGCGGAATTGAGAAATGATGCGACATTGTCGAGGCCAAACCAATCGAAACCCTCCGCAGCCTGTTGAATTTCACCCCAGGGCAGATTCTCAAGTGCCGAGAAAACCCCGGATGACATTGCGAGGCTGTGAAACTTAAGCAGTGTTGCAAGAGAGATATCCCCTTGACGTGGCACAGGGCCGCCTCCATTCATTGCGGCTCGATTCCAAATCAGATTGGAGTTAGTCAATTCGGGCATGAAGTCAGGGTATTTCATTTATTGCCTACTATTCGACCGGAATCCGAGGTTGTTGGATTCGAGATGGTGGAGGGTGCGCAGACCTGATGCGTGTATCACAGAACCCGCAAACTGCGTAGAGGAGCCTCAAGGTTCATGACCGTTTCGAAGCATACGAAAATCACGCACCGGAGATTGTTGGTGTCGAAGGCCCTAGGTGACAGGTATGCAACCTTGCATTAGCGACTTCTGCGCTGAGCATGTTCGCGGCGCTTACGAGCGACGCTAGAAACCCTGGAAGAGGCGTCCCAGCTACTGATAAACGTCGCGACGATGTCCGATGGTCACGACTACGACAAGCAGGATTCCGTCATTGATTGTGTAAATGATCCGATAATCGCCGACTCGGAGTCGGTAGCCCTCTCGGCCTCTGAGCGGTCGCGAAGCCGGAGGTCGTGGATCTTGTGCAAGAAGTTCAATCGCTCCCCTAATTCGAGGTTGCGTAGAACGATCCATCTTGCGAAGTTCACGAACTGCGGCCGGACGGAACTCAATTCGGTAGGTCGTCACGACCAGCCAAGGTCCCTCTTTACCTGCTCCCATGGGATGTTGTCGCCCACTTCAGCGAGCGAGGCGTCAAAAGCTGCCATGTCCTGCGACTCTTCGAGCGCTTCGAGCATTTCGTCGTACTGACCTGGACTCACTATTACCGCTGCACGCCGTCCATAGTGCTCGAGCTCGACTGGCTCGGACTGTGACATCTCCACGACCTCAGAAAGCTTTTCGCGGGCCTTACTAACGGATATTTTCACCATGGTCCCATTGTACAACATAAGACCACATTATGTACAACTTGGCGTCGAAGGCCCGACACCTCAGAAGTGCAACCCTGCATTGGCGCCTTCGCCTGAGATGAGACCCCGCGTGATCGTGGGGACGGCCTTAGACCTCTGTCGCAAGATACTCAGTTGGTGATTGGCGTCAGATGCATCCTGTCTGCAATCGCCGAAATGTCATCTTGCGTTGAGCTGGCAATATCCCAGACAAGCTGATAGGCGTCATCATCCTTGAGATCGGGCTCAACACCGTTCAGGTCACAAAAGACGACGGTGCTGAGCCACGCAAGTCTCTTATTTCCATCGACAAGCGCATGGTTCTTGGTCATCGAATGGAGAAGCGCTGCCGCCTTGAGATCTATGGTTTCGTAGGCGTCTTCACCAAACGCGCTCGAACGGGGTCTATTCACAGCTGAATCCAATAGACCGAGATCACGGATTGGGCCAATGCCAAGCATCCGAATCATCTCTACGATGTCCTCAAGTTCTAGGTATTCGAATTCGATCATTCAGCGCCGAGACGCTCCAACACATCGGCCCACCGAACTGCCATGCGACGCGTCGCGTCGATCACGCGAGTGTCGTGGCCCGACCGCTCGTATCGTTCGAGAACTGCACGTCGGATGAGCTCTTGACGCGAGATACCTTCAACTCTTGAAAGGGAGTCAAGTGCCTTCTCAAGCGCAGCGTCGGTTCGAACCGTAAATGCCATGGTAATATGATACCACTTCGGTATCACCTTAGTGTCGGAGGCCCGACGTGACAGGAGCGCAACCTCGCATTGGCGGCACCATCTAGGTCGTGTTCAATTGCTCCCAGAGACGCTTTCCATGAACGGCGCTGGTTGACATCAATGAGTCAGTCCGCAAGACTCAGCGGATGCTCGGCGACTTGATCATATTGAACGGCCCCAGCAGTGCGGGAAAGTCATCACTGGTAAGAGAGCTACAGCAGCTGTGGCCTCGTCCGCTCTACGCCGTAGGCACGGACGCGGTCGTGATGGGTTGGCCCGAGCATTTCGTCCTGGATCATGATGAGTCGGACCCTGAGAAGGAGATGGACGCCTTGCGAGTGGTCCCCGGTCTCGGCCCCGAACCGTCGTGGAACTTGAAGAGGAGTGAGGCGTATCTGAC
>JBEKQN010000039.1:0-16174 GCA_049519675.1 Acidimicrobiales bacterium
CGATGGGCGCGGCGCTCGTGGCCTTTGAGCGACTCCCGTGAAACTCGGGGTCTTGCTGCCGACGTTTCGTGACGGCGCCAAAGACGCCTTGGCCCGGGCCACAGAGGCGGCCGCGGCGGGCACGGTTGCTGGGAACGTTACGCCTCGGGCGGCGGGCTCGGCCGCATGACGCGCGTCGCGGCCCGGGCCGGAAAGTTTCCCAAGCTGGTCGCGCGAGTCGGCGGGGACCCCGAGAAGGTTCGTTCCGAAGATGTCACCGAAGCGGCCGCGGAAGGAGTTGACGAGGCGGTCGGCATGATGCGCGAGGTCGGCTGGTGGCTCGCGCTGGGGCTCGCTAACTTGACCGCAATCCTGGACTGCGGCCACTTCGTCATCGGCGGCGGACTCTCGGTCGCCTCAGACCTAGTGCTGCCCGCGGCGCGTGAGTACCTTGTGGACTTGGTCGAAGGCTACGAATCGCGGCCCACGATTACCGTCGCCACGTCGATGTTCGGTCCACGTTCGGGCGCGATGGGCGCGGCGCTCGTGGCCTTTGAGCGACTCCCGTGAAACTCGGGGTCTTGCTGCCGACGTTTCGTGACGGCGCCAAAGACGCCTTGGCCCGGGCCACAGAGGCGGCCGCGGCGGGCAGGGCATCGACGGTGTCTTTGCCTACGACCACCTATGGCCGATGGGTTCACCGCAGCGACCGTCACTGGCCCCCTTCGCTCTACTCAGTGTCATCGCGCGACGCCACAGTGATCTCGTGGTGGGGCCGTTAGTAGCTCGTGTGAGTCTGGTCGACACCGAGCATTTGGTTCGCCAGTTTCAAACGCTGCACACGTTGGCGCCCGGTCGAGTCATTGGCGCTCTGGGAACGGGTGACAAACTCTCGGCTCCCGAAAACGAAGCGTACGGACTGCCGGCGCTCAGTGCCGACGAGCGACGTGAACTGCTGGGCGACGCGGCGAGGGCGCTCTCGGACACCATGCCGATCTGGATCGGAGCGGGCAGCAAGGCTACTAACTCGCTGGCCCGCGAGGTGGGCGCGACGATAAATCTTTGGGACTGGACCGCGCCGCGCGTGGCGTCGATGAGCGCTACCGGTCCCGTGTGTTGGGCCGGACCGGCGAAGAATGATCTCTTCGCGACGCTCAGTGCATTGTCCGACGCCGACGCCACGTGGGCGGTCTTCGCTCCGGACGTATCCATTTTGCAACTGCATGAATGGCGTTCGGGACACTGACTCGGTAACGTAACGCATGGAGTTTCGACGGATTAATGGGCTGCCGCCCTACGTGTTCGCGCAGATCAATGGCCTCAAGGCCCAGTCGCGCGCGCTCGGTCGCGACGTCATTGACTTCGGTTTCGGAAACCCGGATTTGCCGAGCCCCGAGATAGCCGTCGCCAAACTGGCCGAAGCGGCGCACAATCCCAAGAACCACCGTTACAGCGCGAGCCGAGGCATTCCCAACCTTCGTCTCGCCATGGCGAGGCGCTACAAGATGCTCTTCGACGTTGACCTCGACCCCGAGACGGAAGTTGTCACGACCATCGGCGCGAAGGAGGGGCTGACGCACCTCATGTGGGTCCTCCTCGGGCCGGGCGACAGTGCCATCGTGCCCAGTCCCAGCTATCCAATCCACCTTGCCGGTCCCGGCTTCGCCGGCGCGAACGTGATCACGGTGCCGATGCTCGACCCCGGCGCCAGTACCAATGATCCGGGCGACGACTTCTTTGAGGGACTGGTCACGGCCTTTAACGCGGCCGAGGTCAAACCTCGCGTCATCATCTGCTGCTTCCCGCACAACCCTACGAGCGCCTGCGTTGACTTGGCGTTCATGGAGCGGCTCGTGGGATTTGCGCTCGAGCACGACATCATCATCTGCCACGACTTCGCGTACGCGGACCTGGGCTTTGACGGGTATCACCCGCCGTCGATACTCCAGGTGCCTCGCGCGAAGGAGTGCTGCGTCGAGCTCTACACGCTCACGAAATCCTTCTCGATGGCCGGATGGCGGGTCGGATTCTTGGTGGGCAACGCCGAGATCGTCGCGGCGCTGACCAAGCTCAAGAGCTACCTCGACTACGGCACGTTCCAGCCGGTGCAAATTGCCGCGATCGTGGCCATGAATGAAGCCGTTGACTATCCCGACCAACTCCGCGTCATCTACCAGTCGCGTCGCGACGCACTCGTCGAGGGTCTCGACCGAATTGGTTGGCACGTGAGGGCGCCGCGGGGTTCGATGTTTCTGTGGGCGTCAATTCCCGAGCCCTACGCCGAGATGAGCTCCCTGGAGTTTGCCAAATTCCTCATTGAAGAGGCCGACGTGGCCACCAGCCCGGGCGTGGGATTTGGTGAGGGTGGCGACGGGCACGTGCGATTCGCGCTGATCGAAAATGAACTTCGCACGCAGCAGGCCATCCGAAACTTGCGTAAAGCGTTGCCCAAGATCGGCTAATCGCGCTGCGAGGCGTGCCGCTGGATTGAGCGACCCGATCTGCTTACGCGCGATCAACGGCACGAGACCATGTGGCGTATCCACTGTCGGCGAACAACGGATCGCTCGGCTCGAACGTTCGCTCGCACTGCCACAAACCTGCCAACTCGTCGAGTGAGTTCCAAAAGCCGACTCCGAGCCCCGCTATCGTGGCGGCCCCGCGCGCGGTTGCCTCGAGTGACGAACTGCGTAACACCGGCAACCGGGAATTTGTGGCCTGCAGTTCCATGAGCAGATCCATCGCGGCCGCTCCACCGTCGGCACGAAGCTCGCGTAACGCTATTCCGTTTAACGCGAATGCGTCGGTCATGGCGCGCACCTGGAACGCCAGTGCCTCGACGAGCGCCCGGGCAAGGTGGGCCCTTCTCACACCGCGACTGAGGCCCGTGATGGAGCCACGCGCGTCGCTGCGCCAGAACGGCGATCCGAGACCAGTGAAGGCGGGCACGAACAGCGCGCCGGCGCTGTCGCTGACACTCGTGGCGAGCGCCTCGAGTTCATCGGAGCTCGAAATGAATCCCATCTCGTCGCGCAGCCACTGCACCGCCGCGCCCGCCACGAAGGCCGACCCCTCGACGGCGTACGTAGTTGCACCGAAGTCACCGAGATCCCACGCGACCGTCGACACGAGACCGTCAATGACACCAGGCACCGTGGTGCCGACGTTGGCCAAGATGAAGGCGCCCGTGCCGTAGGTGGCTTTGATGACGCCTGGACTGAAGCAGGCCTGACCGAAGAGGGCCGCTTGCTGGTCGCCGGGGATTCCCGTGATCGGCACGCCCTCAAGTTCGGGCGCCACGTCGCCACTGATTGTGCCAAAGTGGCTGCAGGACGGTTGGATGGGCGCCAACAGATCCCTCGTCACACCAAACAACGACGACATCGCCGGCGACCAGTCCAACGTGGCGAGGTCCATCAGAAGGGTGCGCGACGCGTTGGACGCTTCGGTGGCGAAGACGCCGCCGCGTGCGCCGCCACTGAGTGACCACAGCAGCCAACTGTCGATCGTCGCGAGGCGCGGCGACGTCGCCGTGTCGAGCGTGCCGTGGTTGAGTAACCATTTCATCTTCGTCGCCGAGAAATAGGGATCGAGTACCAGACCGGTGGTGGCTCGTACGAGCGGACCGTGTCCGTCGTGTTCTAGTGCGTCGCACAGGGGAGCGCCCCGTCGGTCCTGCCAGACAATGGCGCGATGCAGAAGTTGTCCGTTTTCTTGGTCGAAGGCGACCGTTGTTTCGCGCTGATTCGTGATGCCGACCGCGATGACGTGATGGCCATTTTTTTGTGCCCTCGACGCGACCTCGCGCAGGGTCGAAACGGCCAGTTCCGTGATCTCGGCGGCGTCGTGTTCGACCTCGCCGGGGTTCGGAAAGTATTGCGTGAGCTCTCGATACGAAGAATCAACAATTCGTACGCCATTGTCGTACGCCACCGTACGCACCCCTGAGGTGCCCGCGTCGACGGCCAGAATGATGTCCACGGGGGTAGACTAGTAAGGGCCTTGCGAGCCCTCTAGGGCCACTCAGGGCGAGTAGAAAGTTTTTCAAAAAAAGTCCAAAATAGAGTTGACGCAGTGTAATTACAGTGCTGTAATGACACAGCATCTTGCGACGTAAAGAAGTTGTACCACAACATATTGTGGTTCGGGGGGCCGAATGGTAGTAAACTCGATTCCCCGACCGACGTTGACAGAAGCAGGCATGAAGTGTCGGAATCGGACAAGAAAAGAGATATTGATATGGCCATCGCACCGCAGCGACTCGGAATTGGACTTCGTCGTTTTTTTACATCGGAGGATCGTCATCCCTACGATGAAGTGCTCTGGGACCGGCGTGACGCGCGCATCTCGAACTTCCGCGACGGCACCGTAGCCTTCGAGCAGCTCAACGTTGAGGTACCGGCGGACTGGTCATTTAATGCGACCAACATCCTCGCCCAGAAGTATTTTCGCGGCACGCTCGGCACGTCCGAGCGCGAGACGAGCTTGAAGCAAGTGGTCGACCGAATTGTCGACACGATCACGGCCTGGGGCATCGAGGGCAATTACTTCGTCGACGAAGAGGAAGCGGACATCTTCTGTGCCGAACTAAAGCACCTACTCATCACGCAGAAGGCCGCCTTTAATTCACCGGTGTGGTTCAACATTGGCGTGAAGGACGTGCCCCAGCAGGGCAGTGCCTGCTTCATCTTGGCCGTGAACGACTCCATGCGCTCGATTCTTAACTGGTACACCGAAGAGGGGATCATCTTTAAGGGTGGCTCAGGCGCGGGCGTCAACCTCTCCAAGATTCGTTCTAGCGCCGAGGCGCTCGAAGGTGGTGGCACCGCGAGCGGCCCCGTGTCGTTCATGCGTGGCGCGGACGCGTCGGCCGGCACCATTAAGTCGGGCGGCAAGACCCGCCGCGCCGCGAAGATGGTCATTCTCGACGCCGATCACCCGGACATCGAAGAGTTCGTATGGTGCAAGGCCAACGAGGAGAAGAAGGCGCGCGTGCTGCGCGACAACGGATTCGACATGGACCTTGACGGCAAGGACATTCACTCGATTCAGTATCAGAACGCGAACAACTCCGTGCGCGTTTCGGATGACTTCATGCACGCCGTGCTGGCCGACGACGAGTGGGAACTCACGGCCCGGGGTGATGGTCGCACGATCTCAACCATGAAGGCCCGCGAACTTTGGCGCCAGATTGCCCGCGCGGCGTGGGAGTGCGCCGACCCCGGTTTGCAGTTCGACACCACCATCAATAAGTGGCACACGTCGTCGAACACCGCGCGCATCAATGGTTCTAACCCGTGCTCGGAGTACATGCACATTGATAACTCGGCGTGCAACTTGGCCAGTCTCAACCTGATGAAGTTCCTGGCCGACGACGGCACCTTCGAGGTGGATGCCTTTAAGGCGGCCATCGAAGTGCTCTTCACCGCCCAAGAGATCATTGTCGGTGCGGCCGACTACCCGACCGAGAAGATCGCGGAGAACTCACGCAAGTTCCGTCAGTTGGGCATTGGCTACGCCAACCTCGGCGCGTTGCTGATGGCGTCGGGGCTGGCCTACGACTCCGACGAGGGTCGCGCGTGGGCGGCAGCCATTACCGCTCTCATGACCGGTCACGCCTACGTCACGAGCGCGCGCACCGCTGGACGCTTGGGCCCCCACGAGGGGTACGAGGAGAACGCCGAGCCCATGCTCAACGTGCTGCGAATGCACCGCGACGCCTCGTACGTGATTGATGAATTAAAGGCGCCGCCGGCAATCCTGGAGGCGGCCCAGCAGACCTGGGAAGAGGCCGTAGACCTGGGCAGCCGACACGGGGTGCGCAACGCACAGGCGTCGGTGCTGGCGCCCACGGGCACGATCGGTCTCTTGATGGACTGTGACACCACCGGCATCGAGCCCGATCTCGGGCTGGTCAAGTTCAAGAAGTTGGTCGGCGGTGGCAACATGTCGATCGTCAACCAGACCGTGCCGCGAGCGCTGCGCAAGTTGGGCTACAGCGAGCAAGAGTCATCCGCCATCGAGGCCTACATCGACGAGAACAAGTCAATCATGGGTGCTCCGGGCCTCAAGCCGGAACACCACTCGGTCTTTGCCTGCTCCATGGGTGACAACACCATCCACTACTTGGGCCACGTCAAGATGATGGGTGCGGTCCAGCCCTTCATTTCGGGTGCCATCTCCAAGACGGTCAACATGCCCGAAGACGCGACGATCGAAGACGTCGAGAACCTGCACATGGACGCCTGGCGTTTGGGCGTCAAGGCCGTGGCGATCTATCGCGACAACTGCAAGGTGGGCCAGCCCCTCTCAACGGCGAAGAAGGACGGCGACGAGTCATCGTCCTCGGTGACGGCGACCGATTCGGTCGCGGCCGAACTGTTCTCCAAGATTGTGAAGCTCG
Organism: Acidimicrobiales bacterium; assembly: GCA_049519675.1. Taxonomy (GTDB): domain Bacteria; phylum Actinomycetota; class Acidimicrobiia; order Acidimicrobiales; family RAAP-2; genus RAAP-2. Next base: position 6,383 of record JBEKQN010000039.1, read on the forward strand.
AGACCGCATTGGAACTGGCCAAGAGTGAAGGATCGCACGTCGTCGTTGGAGCCATTCGCGAGCGCCTCGCACGTCGCCGTGTCTCGTCAACCTTTAGATTCCGGGTCGCCGATTGCGAGGGCTACGTCACGGTGGGTGAGTACGAAGATGGTCGGCCCGGTGAAGTGTTCATCCGGGTCTCCAAGCAGGGTTCGACGTTGGCGGGCATCATGGACGCCTTCTCGATCTCCATCAGCCTGGGTTTGCAGCACGGCGTGCCGTTGGCAACGTACGTGAGCAAGTACGTCAACATGAAGTTCGAGCCATCGGGCATGACCGACGACGCGGACCTTCGAATTTCGACGTCGCTCGTTGACTACATATTCCGTCGCTTGGCGCTGGACTACTTGAGCTACGCGGAGCGCGAGGAGTTGGGCATCCATTCAACGAGCGAGCGGATCCAACCGACGTTGCCCGAAGTGGTAGAGCAGTCGACGCCGAATGTTGGTGTGAGCGCGCAGCCAACACTGGTTGAAATGTCGGAACGGTCATCGGCAAGCGAGCAGATGAGCTCCAGCGAGCAGCACGATGCCCCGATGTGTTATCAGTGCGGCAACGTGATGCAGCGTGCGGGGTCATGCCACGTCTGTCCCAGTTGTGGCGCGACGAGCGGTTGCTCGTAATGTCAAGTTGCGAGTTGTCCGCCCGTTTTGGCACGGTGGCCTTAGAAAAGTAGCGACACTTGGAAGCCGAATGGTTCCCGGTGATCAATGACTTGCAAGGCAAGGTACCTTGAGGTATCTTGTGGTACATGACACAAGAAGATGGTCGACGCAGCCAATTGCTCCGGGGTGTCCTCGACCTCTGCTTGCTCGCCGTAATTGGCGAAGGACCGGTGTACGGCTATGAAATGACCAAACGCCTTCGGGCTCGTGGCATGTCAATCGTCGGGGAGGGATCGATCTATCCGCTCCTTGGAAGGTTGGAGCGTGACGGGCTGGTCGAGACTCGCAGAGAGGCCAGCAACGGGGGCCCACCCCGTAAGTACTACAGCCTCTCGTCAACCGGCAAGCAGTCGCTGGAGACGGGCGTGGAGGAGTGGAAGACGGCACGCGACGGCATTGATCGCGCCCTCGATTTAGTGAAAGTGCAGGTAACGCCATGACTGATTTCATCGAGGAATGTCGTCGAGAGTGGAAGCGCCTCGGAGTCCCCGATCCCATTGCTAACGAGATGGCTGTTGATCTGACGGCCGACATTGAGGAGGCTGAGGCCGAAGGCGGCTCCGCCGAAGATGTGCTCGGGAACAGTTACTTCGACCCCCGGCGTTTCGCGGCAGCCTGGGCGGGTGCTCGAGGTGTTACCGCACCAGCAACATCGGTTGATACTTTCGCACCACTAGAGCGAGATCGTCATCCGTGGTACCGACCGGCCATAATCGTCGCAGTGGCAGTCTTCGGATTCCTGACGGCGCTGGCGGCGCTCGCCCTCTTGGTGGATGGCCGAAGCTCCGCGATGGTCGGCCCGATCCGTCGGATCGTTTCGGTGCCGGGCGCAATTCGGATTATTGGGCCCGGTTCGGTAATGCCCCCGTTTCGAAGCTTCGCCGGATCATCGTTTGCAGTGCAGAACAGCGCCCCCTTCTTGGTGCTGGCATTCGTAGTGCTGTTGGGCGGCGTAGTGATCCTCGGTCTCGCTGTGCTGTACCGGACTTCTTGGCCTAGGCGTGAATCAAGGCGACGGCTCTGGTAACCGGTCGCTCCGGCTAGGAGAGGACGTGGTCTAGTGATTTGGTCCGTCCCACTAACACGGGATCCTTGAGATCAAAGGTTCGCAAATCATTGACGGGTGCTTGATCCTTGTTATATACAGTTGAACTGTATATACTACTCACATGATTAAAGAGATGAGAGAACCCACGTTTCTTGTACTGGCGACGTTGGCCGAGGGCAAGAAACACGGGTACGCGATTATTCAAGGAGTGGCGTCACTTTCTGAGGGTGAAGTTGAACTCAAAGCGGGCACGCTTTACGCGATGTTGGACCGGCTGACGTTCGACAACGTCATTGAATCGGTGGGCGAGGAGATCGTAGAAGGACGGCTTCGCCGTTACTACGAACTGACCTCCCAAGGAACAACACTGCTCGCCGAGGAGTCCAAACGTCGCGTCAAAGTTTCCAATGTCGCGTTACGTCGACTTCGATTCGTGGGAGGAATCGCATGACTCAAAACATCCCTCGTGCACGAAAACTCTTGAGTTTCTACCCCAAGGCGTACCGCGAAGAACGCGGGGAGGAGATCGTCGCCACTTTGCAAGAGGCTGCTGAAGCCCGAGTTCCCCGTGTCTCGCTCAGTGACCAGATCAGTGTGGCGCTGTACGGAGTGCGCATTCGGTTAGGTCTGACCAGCGAAACCATGTTTGGCAAGGCGTTGGATATTGCCGCAATCCCGGGGCTCGTGATGGGAGCGTTTTTTGGTGTGTATCTCTTGATCTCGGGCGATTTGCCGGTAGTGAGTTCGCGTTTCTTTTATCCGCACTTCGGACCGTTTCTCACGGTAGGACCGCTGCTGTATCTGGTCTGGATTCTGGGCGTCGTCGTGGTTTTTGAGTGGCCGCAGTACCGGCGACGCATTGGCAGCGTATGCATGACACTCACGGTCGTCGGCGAGTTGCTTGCCAAACTCGCGCATCGCAATCCAAACATTTGGGAGATCGCCATATTGGTGAGTCTCGGTATTCCCAGCTTGCTCGCCCCGGACGTGTACGTCACCCGACGCCGGATCCTGCCTAGCTTGGGCGTCGGCCTCGTCACGTTCGCGACTTTGTTCTTCGCGACTAACTCGCGCGTCAATCCGGGATTTTTCAATTCCTTCTATTGGTCAGGGACGTACGAGATCGTTCGTCGCCAGCCCTACGTTGACGTAGTACTTCTCGCTCTGTTTTTGGTGTTGTGGTTTACGAAGCGACGCGAAGTCGCCAGTGCCACGCTGATTCTCAGCAGTCCGTGGATAATCGTTGGCGTGGCCTATCCAATGTCACTTCAGTATTTGCGAGTGGACTCTCTGAACGTGGTCGCTTTGATTGTGTGGGCCGTGGGCTTGGTGTGCATTGTGACGACGAGTCGCTACCGTCCCCAACCTCCGGCATCAGTAGAACTGTCGGCATTGAATTCCGGTTCATGAATTAATGAGTTGGCGTTGGCACACTGCTACGCGACGCACTCAATGGCCAACGAGCCCGTCTTGCTGAACAAGCCGTACCTCCGGCAAAGTTAAGCAAATCCTTATTCTCCGCGTCGCGACCCTCAGGTGTCGCTGACTTAATGTCGATGAGATGGCAAAACACGCGGCCCGATTCTTCGAAGAGCCTCGAGCAGCCAAGGTGCCCGAAATTACGGCGTTGTTTTGGGCGATCAAGATACTGACTACCGCCGGGGGTGAAGCCACGTCGGATTACCTGTCCCTGCATAACAAGATCGTCGGCGGAGCCATCGAGATTCTTGTATTCCTGATTGCGCTCACCTTGCAATTCAGGGTTCGGCGTTACATCGCACCGTATTACTGGTTTCTTGCCTATTCCATCGCCATTGCCGGCACGGGTGTCGCCGACACCATGCACCTCACCATTGGCCTGCCCTATTCGGTGACCACCGTCTTTTGGGCGCTGGTACTGGGGCTCATCTTCTGGTACTGGCAGCGCAGAGAAGGTACGTTGTCGATTCACAGCATCGTCACTCAGCGTCGAGAGATTGATTACTGGGCGACGGTGTTTGCGACGTTTGCCCTCGGCACCGCCCTCGGGGACTATACGGCCGTGGCCCTGCACCTGGGCTACCTTGCGTCCGGGGTGGCCTTCGCCGTTCTCATCACACTGCCCGGATTCTTCTGGAAGTTCGCCCGTCTTAACGACATAGCGGCCTTCTGGATGGCGTACGTGCTGACGCGTCCATTGGGCGCCTCGTTCGCTGACTACTTCAGCAAGCCACATACCTTGAGCGGCGCCAACTACGGCGACGGTCCCACGGCAGTCGTACTGACTTTCATCATCATTATTTTGGTGGCGTACACCACGGTCGCTCGACACGACATCCAACAACCGCAATCTTGAGTCTGACGGTCGGGCGCTAAGCCAGACAAGAATGATCGAAAACCTCAATATTCGAACGTAGGCGGCAAAGATTTCACGGCGAGCGGACCGTCATAACCCCTCATGAGGGGTCATTTTGTCGTCTTCGAAATTTCTTTGACTGAATTATGACTATTCAGATAGGATTTAAGGCAATTCGAACCCAAACTCGATCTGAGGCCATCACAAGTGACACTGACCAGAGCTGAACCCACCGCCGAGGAAGGGATCAAGAGCGCGAGCAATTTCCTGCGCGGCGATCTTTCACGCGAGCTTAGCGATGGCCCGCCCAAGGTCTCAGGTGAGTCCGAGCACTTGCTCAAGTTCCACGGCATCTACGCGCAGGACAATCGCGACGTACGTCGCGAGCGATCGTTAGCCGGCGAAACGCTCGACTACATCTTCATGATTCGTGTCGCGATCCCCGGTGGCCGGTTGTCGACCACCCAGTGGTTGGCCCTCGATGAAGTGGCGAGTGACATCGCCGATGGCACCATTCGACTGACGACGCGCCAAGCCGTGCAGTTTCATGGGGTCCTCAAGAATGGGCTGCGCCCGTTGGCCTTTTCACTCGATGAACACTTGATGACGTCCTTTGGCGCGTGCGGCGACGTGGTGCGCAATACCGTTATCTGCCCGGACTTGATCATGAACGGCCAGGACGTTCGTCTGCGCGCGATGGCGAGTCAGATATCCAAGGCATTTAAACCCAAGACAATGGCGCACTGGGAGATATTCGTAAACGGCGAACTGGCCGCCAAACGCGAAGAGGAGCCCGAACACGACTTTTACGGACAGACCTACCTGCCGCGAAAGTTCAAGATCGCCATTGCCCACCCCGGTGAAAACTGTGTTGACGTGTACGCGCAAGATCTTGGTCTTATCCCCGCGCGACACGGTGAACTCGGCGAGGGTTTTACCGTCGTGGTGGGGGGCGGATTGGGACGCTCCTACGCCGATGCCGATACCTTCGCTCGACTCGCCGATCCGCTGACCTTTGTGACCTACGACGAGGTTGAAGGACTCATCGCGGCCGTCTTGGCGACGTACCACGACTTGGGCGACCGTAGCCGTCGCAAGCGGGCCCGCATGAAGTACGTGGTGGCCGATGAAGGATTCGCTTCCTTCCGGCGTGAAGTCGAGCAGCGCTACGGTTCGGCGCTTCGCGAGGCCGTTGACGTTGAGCTCGACGAAGCGGACGACCACTTGGGATGGCGCACCCTCGATGACGGTTCCTTCCAGGTCGGCATCCGAGTGGGCGCGGGCCGAGTGCGCGACATCGCTGACGGCCAGCGTCTGCGCAGCGCAGTGCGCCTCATAGCCCAACAGTTCGACGTGACGTTCCTCATCACCGCCCAGCAGGACATCTTGATCTCGGGTATTTCGGGTGAGGATCGCGACGCGATCGAGAGCCTGCTCGCCTCGCATCACGTACGCGCCATTGAAGAACTGGGATTGGTAGAGCGTTCGGCGCTCGCCTGTCCGGCCCTGCCAACGTGCGGACAGGCCCTGGCCGAAGCCGAACGTCGACTGCCCTCCATTGTTGAACAGGTACAGGGCGAGATGAACAGTTCGGGCCAGGGCAAGCGCCGATTGCAACTGCGAATGACGGGCTGTCCCAATGGGTGTGCTCGTCCCGCCGTGGCCGAGGTGGGAATCGTTGGGCGCACCAAGAGCTCCTACGACCTCTATCTCGGCGGCGGACTTCGCGGCGACCGCCTGGCCACGTTGTATCAAGAGAAGCTAAAGCTCGAAGAGATCCCCGCAGTGCTGCGTCCGCTGCTCGATCGGTGGAAGGCCGAGGGCTTGACGGATGAGTCCTTCGGTGACTTCTTTAACCGGATTCACGTCGCGTGACGGTCTACTTGGTTGGTGCCGGTCCAGGCGCCGCTGATCTCTTGACGCTTCGGGCGTCGCGCCTGCTGGGCCGCGCCGATGTCGTGGTGTTCGACCGATTAATCGATCCGGCGGTGCTCGCGATGGCGCGCAAGGGCGCCGAACTGATTGACGCGGGCAAGCGGCCGGGACATTCAAACTCCCAAGACCTCATCAACGCGCTGCTCGTGTCGCTCGGTCAAACGCGAGAGTGCGTCGTGCGTCTCAAGGGCGGAGATCCCTTCGTGTTTGGTCGTGGCGGCGAAGAGTACGAGGCCCTGGCTGGCGCCGGCGTGTCCTGTGAAGTCGTGCCGGGGGTCTCCTCTGCCTTCGCGGCCCCCGCAGGTGCGGGCATTCCGGTGACTCATCGCGGCCTCTCCCATGGTGTCACGGTGGTAACGGGTCACGCGCGCGAGGGTGCTGCGGTGGACTTTCGTCGTCTCGCCAATCCCGACATGACACTGGTGGTGCTCATGGGCGTGCAGCGCCGAGCGTCAATCGTGAGTGAACTCATTGAAGGTGGCCTTGAGCCGAATACGTCGGTGGCGGTCATTGAACGAGCGCACATGGATGGTCAGCGGATTCAACGTGCTCGGCTCGACGAACTGGGCCATCTCGACGTCGTGGCGCCGGCCGTGCTCGTCATTGGACCGGTGGCCGAACTGGAGTTCTCGGATATCAACGCGATTTCAAATTCCGTGTCGATGCTGGCGTCGTAATGTTCCCGCTCGTCGTGGACCTGCGAAATCGCCGGGTGGTCGTCATAGGCGCCGGGCGCGTGAGCGCGCAGAAGGTCTCTCAATTGCTGGCAGGGGGAGCCCACGTGACGGTGATCACGCAAGAGGTCCTGGTGCCAGTATCGAGCGAAATCCAGTCGCTGGTCCTTCGCCCGTATGAGTATGGCGACCTGGAGGGTGCATTCTTGGCGGTGTCGGCGACCGGCAAGAAGGAAGTGGATGACCGCATAGTCCTCGAGGCCGGTGAACGTAATATCCTGCTCAACGTCGTTGACGATGCCGCGCGCTCGAATTTCTTTTTCACCGCCGTCCATCGAGATGGCGACGTGGTGGTGTCGGTTTCGACCGAGGGCGCATCGCCGGCACTGGCTCAGTGGGTGCGTGACACGGTGGCGACAGCCCTGCCAAAGAACCTCGCTACCGTCGCCCAACAGTTGCGAGCGGAGCGTCACGCACTGCGTTCGTCAGGCCAAAGCACCGAAAATCTCACGTGGATGGCGCGAATTGAGGAACTGATCAGCGACGGTGACGCGTTGACGATGCCAGTCAAGAAGTGAATTGACTATTCGTTAACCGCGGGCCACGGAGTAACTCCTTGGTTAATTCGTAGGTCGTTTCGGCTCGGACTTCTCGCTGGAGGCGTGTCTATATCAGCAAGTCGCTCAAAAGTCCTACCAAAAAGTGGTAAAAAGGGAGCGAAAGCCATTTTCGAATTTTCGCTTGTCATCAGGTAGGAAAGCGCGAATGTGGCGTCACCGATATTGATCGCACAAGGAGGAACATCATGACAGGAGTTCGCAATTTTAGGATTGCCGTTGGCGCGGTTGTCATGGCGGCGAGCATTTTGGCCGGTGGCCTCATCGGTGTGAGTACAGCCAGCGCGAAGACCAAGCCCGTACTAATTGTCAAGCCCGCGCTGAATTTGAAGAATGGTGAGATGGTGACGATATCGGGCACTGGATTCAAGCCCGGTGACACGGTCTTCCTGGTTGAGTGTCAGCGCACGGCCAAGGGTCAGTCTGGTTGCAACGCGTCGGTCACCTCGATACCACCTTCCGCCACCATCACCGCGGGTGGAAAAATTCCATCGACCAAATTTAAGGTGGTCACCGGCACCGTCGGTCCGTCCAAATGCGGCACCACAAAATCGAACCTGGCCAAGTGCGAGCTGAGCGCGGGCAACATCACCGGGGGCGACACGGCGTCGGCGCCGATCACGTTTGTGCTCAAGAAGTAGGCCGAACGGTTGAATACCACGCTACGTGGGTAGTAAAAGGGTGAAGTTGAAGGTCGCCATTTGGCCTTGAGCGTAGTTTGTGAAGGGGAGCATGAGCAACGAAAGCGGTTCGATCACTGATGCAGGTGATCCCAACACAGTTTCGAATGGGTCAAGAATTCGTAATCTGTCGGCCAACCTTGGTTTCGCCGCGCTGTTGTCGATCCTCTTCCTGACGTTTCTGGACAACACCGTCATCAGCGCGGTGTTGGCCAACGTCCAGTCGGCGCTCCACGAGGGTGTCACCGACCTCCAGTGGGTCGTCGGCGCCTACGCTCTGACGTTTGCCAGCCTGATGCTCATCAGTGGATCGCTCAGTGACAACTTTGGCCGCAAGAAGGTGATGCTGGTCGGAGTTGGTATTTTCTGCGCCGGCTCGATCGTGTGCGCCCTGGCGAATTCCCCCACGATGTTGGTGGTCGGACGGGTCGTTATGGGCGTCGGCGCGGCCGCGTCGGAGCCGGGCACGTTGTCGATGATCAGACATATTTATCCCGACGCCCGTCGTCGAGCGCGGGCCCTGGGTGTGTGGGCGGCGGTATCGGGTTTGGCCCTCGCGATGGGGCCGGTCCTCGGCGGCGCGCTTACCGGATTCTGGTCGTGGCACGCCGTCTTCTGGTTCAACCTCGTTTTTGGTGGCCTGGCGTTCGTGGCGGCTGCGATCACGCTGCCCGAGAGTTCTAACCCCACGCGCACCAGGCCGGACTTCTTGGGATTCTTCCTCGGTGCGCTCACTATCGCGACGGCGACGTTCGCCACCATCCTGGGCGAATCCGTCGGTTACCGGACTCGATGGATACTGACCCTGTACGCCGTCAGCATCATTGCGCTGGTCGTATTCATTATGTTCGAGACCGGCGCCAAGAACCCGATGCTCGATCTCAATTTCTTCCGGCGACGGTCCTTCGCTGGTTCGACGTTCGTGGCCTTCGCCAGTTACTTTTCAATTTTTTCGATCTTCTTCTTTGTCGCGCTCTACCTTGAAGTCGTCGCGATGTTGGGCCCCTATGACTTGGCAGAAGATTTCCTGCCCCTGCTCGTGGGCATGGTACTGGCGTCGTTCTTCACCGGACGGTGGGTGGGACTCGTAGGTTCGCGCGTGCCCATGATGACGGGCTGTCTCATCGCGGCGGTGGGTGTGGCGCTCACCGATTTCGTGATCGGACCTGGTGCCGGTCTGAGCACCGTGGGTTGGACCATGGGCATTGCTGGAATTGGCTTTGGCATCATCGTGGTACCGGTAACGTCAACGGCCCTGACGAGTATTCCAGCGGCCAACTCGGGCATGGCGGCGTCGATGACCAATACCAGCCGCGAACTCGGCGCCGTTGCGGGAGTGGCGATCCTGGGTTCGATTGTCAACGGTCAGTTGACGGTAAACCTGACCCATCGTTTAGCTCAGGTGGGCATTCCGCCTTCTTACCGCCAGTTGGTCATCACCGCGATCACGACGGGCACGGTGGGCCAACAGGAACGGGCGCTCGCCGGCCACTCGAGCGCGGCGATAAAGAAGATCATCCATGAGGTGGTCAAGGCCGCCTACGGCGCGTTCACCAACGGCCTTAACCTGGCGCTGACCATCTCATGTTTCTTGTTGTTGGCGTCCGCACTGGTGGCCTACTCCACCGGCACCAACGAGAGGATTCCGGGCACCAATTTCTTTGGCCAGCCGGTGCGCGAGCACACTTAGGCGATCGCCTCGGGCACCACCCCCGTGCCGTCTTCGCGTGCGTTCAGTCGCCGGCGCAGCCGCAGCATGAGAAACGATCCGCACATCGAAGCGCCGCCGACAAACAGCG
>JBEKQN010000040.1:0-15225 GCA_049519675.1 Acidimicrobiales bacterium
AAGTTGGTGGTGTTGGCGATAGCGCCCGGCCTGGGGGCGTTCGTAGCGAAAGATCTGACCGAACCACCAGACCTTCCACGGCGTCGTGGGTCGGTGCTGGACAAAGGCGCGCACGATCGACGCGGTCGCTTCGGGGCGCAACGCGTACTGTCGCTGGCCGCGGTCCTCGAACACGTACATTTCCTTCTTGGCCATCTCGCTGTTCTCACCGATGCCGCGATTAAAGACGCCGACGTCCTCGAAGATCGGCGATACCAGCAAGGAAAATCCGTAGCGGTAGGCGAAGTCGGCGAACGTGGCGATGAGGCCTTCCCACTCGGCCGACTCCGGGCCCAGCACATCGTGCGTCCCAATCGGCGCCTGAAACGTGGTGACCGGTTCGCTCACGAGGACTTGTGCTGCCCGGGAAGTTGGCGGAAGGCGTCAAAGACGCCGTCCACGCCCTTGAGGGCCGTCAGCAAACTGCTTAAGTGAGCGGGGTCCGCCAGTTCTACGTCAAAGATCAAGCGAACGATCCGTGAGCCCGAAGTCATGGAGCTCGACGAGATGATGTTGAGGTGATACTCCGCGACGACCTTGGACACGTCGAGCAAGAGGCGCGAGCGATCAAAGGCCATGATCTCCAAGACCGCGCGGTACTGACCACCGCCGGTGCCGTCCCACTCGACGTCGATGATCCGCTCGCCGAGACGTTGGGCCAACGCCACCGCGTTGGAGCAGTCGTCACGGTGAATCGACACGCCACGACCCTGCGTGATGAAGCCCATGATGGCGTCGCCGGGCACTGGCGAACAACACCTCGCCAGGTGGATCATGACGTCGTCGAGTCCTTCGACGTAGACCCCGGCCGAGCGCCGCTCGGTGCGGCTGGTGCGCGGCATCTTGGCGACGGTGGTGGGCAGCTGCTCCGCCTCTCCCCCGTGCAGTTCACGGTCGAGGCGCTGGACCACGGCCATCGCCGAAATCTGTCCGCTGTCGATCGCGATGAAGAGCGCGTCGAGGTCTTCTAAGTTAAGCGCCGTCACCACGCCGACGAGCGCGCTCGACGACAGTGACGTTGCGATCGGCAGGCCCTCGCGGCGCAGCGCCTTGGTCAACTCTTCGCGACCGCCCTCAATGGCGTCCTCGCGACGTTCGCGCTGGAACCACTGGCGAATCTTGGACTTGGCGCGCGACGACTTGGCGATGGAGAGCCAGTCCCTCGACGGGCCCGCCGACTGATTCTTGCTGGTGACGACTTCGACCACGTCAGCCGAGTGCAGCGTCGTGTCCAGCGTCACCAGGCGGCCGTTGACCTTGGCCCCCACACAGTGGTGACCGACTTCGGTGTGCACCGCGTAGGCGAAGTCGATTGGCGTCGCCCCCTCGATCAGGGCAATTACCCGACCCTTGGGCGTAAAGACGTAGACCTCGTCTTGTCCGAGGTCGAGCTTTAAGGCCTCGAGGAACGCGACTGGGTCGTGCTCCTCCTCGCCGACGTCGGCCAGGCGCTGCATCCAGGCAATCTCCTTGTTCGAGGCCCCCTCCTTGTAGCCCCAGTGGGCCGCGATGCCGAATTCGGCCCGTCGGTGCATCTCGTGCGTACGCACCTGGACCTCGACGCCCTTACCGCGCGGTCCAATGACCGTCGTGTGCAGTGACTGGTACAGGTTGAATTTGGGAGAGTTGATGTAGTCCTTGAAGCGACCCGAGACCGGCGACCAGAGGGCGTGGATTGCACCCAGCACGGCCCAGCAGTCGCGGTCCTCGTCCACCACCACGCGCAGACCCACGAGGTCAAAGATCTCGTCGAACTCCTTGCCGCCGACCACCATCTTCTCGTAGATGCTCCAGAAATGCTTGGGGCGACCACGCACTTCCGCCTTGATGCCGAAACTCTCGAGCTTGTCGCTGAGCGTGCTCATGACCTCGCCGAGGTACGCCTCGCGCTCGGGGGCTCGCGCGGCGACCATCTGTTCGATTTCGGCGTAACGCTTGGGGTGCAGGGTCGCGAAACTGAGGTCCTCGAGCTGCCACTTCACCTGTTGGACACCAAGTCGGTGCGCCAACGGCGAGTAGACGTCGAGCGTCTCTTGGGCAATGGCCCGCTGGCGGGCCATGGGCATCACCGAGATCGTGCGCATATTGTGCAGCCGGTCGGCCAGCTTGATGAGCAGCACCCGCCAGTCATGGGCCATGGCGATGAACATCTTGCGAATGGTGGCGGCCTGCTGGGCCTCCTTGGAGTCGAACTCCAGCCGGTCCAGTTTGGTGACGCCGTCGACGACTGCGGCCACCTGGTCGCCGAACTCCTTGGCGAGCCACTTGGTCGTGATCCCGGTGTCCTCAACCGCGTCGTGCAGCAGGGCGGCGGCAATGGTGGGTTCGTCCAGGCCGAGGTCGGCCACAATGCCCGCGACCGCGATGGGGTGGGTCACGTACGGCTCTCCAGTGCGTCGCAGCTGACCCTCGTGGGCGGTGATGGCGGCCAGACCGGCGCGACGGATGAGGTCGACGTCGCCACTGAGGTGGTGCTCGTTAAAACGCGCGATTAACCGCTCGATGGAGCTCGTGAGCTCACTGTCGGCGGGCGAGCGCGATGTGACACTAACCATGGGACCAGCCTAATGGCGGTCTAACGACGTTTTTGCTTACGCCCTCGAGCCACGACACCCCTCGCCGACGTCGTCTGCGAGCTGCGCACCGCCCGCTGGACGCCTTCGCCGCTGAGCTTCGCCGCCGCTGCGGCCGACAGGACCGTGTGGTCGCTCCTTGACGCCACGCGGGCGGCCAGCTCGCGGAAACGCGGTTCGCGCTCCTTCAAGACCGCGAGCAGTGGACTGGCAATGAAGATCGACGAGTAGGCCCCGCTCAAGAGTCCGACGCTCAGTGCCAGACCGTAACTCTGCAGCGTGGTCGCACCCAGGATGTACGCACCAACGATCAAGACCGAGAAGACCGGCAAGATGGCGACGAGTGAGGTATTGATCGAACGTGCCAGCGTCTGGTTCATCGAGAGGTTGACCATCTCGCTGTAGGTGATGTTGCCGCCCTTTAAGACCGCGTTGGCGCCGCTCGTATTGTCGCGCACGCGGTCAAAGACCACCACGGTGTCATAGAGCGAATAACCCAGGATGGTCAAGATCGCGATCACCGTATCGGGGGTGATCTGGAGACCGAAGAGCGAGTAGACCCCGACGGTGACGAGTAGGTCGTGGACCATCGCGATGAACGCGGCCGCGGCCATCTTGGGCTCGAAGCGCACACTGATGTAGCCCACGACCGCGATGAAGAAGACAATGAGTGCTTCGACCGCGCGGTTGGTGATCTGTCCGCCCCACGTCGGGCCGACACTGCTGGTCGAGACCGATTCGTTACTGACGTTGCCCGCCTTGGCCAGGGCGGCCACGACGGCGTTGGTGATGTTCAGCTGCTTGCTCGCCGAGAAGGCGTTGAGGTCCGCGCTCACTTCGTACGTGTCGCTGCCGAGTTTTTCGACCACGGGCTGGATGAGTCCGGCGCCCGTGGCGGCGTTGGTGACGGCCGTGATGGACGTATTGGGCGCGATCATCTCCCACGAACTGCCGCCCTTGAAGTCAATGCCGAGGTTAAAGCCCCGTATGCCCAGCGAGGCAATGCCGAGCACGATGATGATGATCGAGATGGTGAACCAGGTGCGCTTGCGACCGACGAAGTCAATCGTCGTGAGACCCTGATAGATCCGACCGAATCGGCCTGGTGTCTCCTTACTCATTTTGCGTGCCCCCCGACGTCAGTCCCGCCGCCATAGAGAGCATGGAGTTGCTTTGCGATCCGCGCCGTCCCAGCAGAATTACCAGCGGACGGGTGAAGTACCACGTGATGCCGATGTCCATGATGGTCGAGATGCCAAGGAAGAAGGCGAAGCCTCGCACGTCTCCGACCGCGATGATGTAGAGCAGGATTGCGGCGAGCAGGCTGACCGTGTCGGCCGCCAACACCGTGCGCCACGCCGAGCGGAATCCCCGGTCGACCGACGAGCGAATCGAGCGCCCTGCTCGGGCCTCGTCTTTTAATCGTTCGAAATACACGATGTAACTGTCAACCGTGATACCAATGGACACAATTAATCCGGTAACACCAGCCAAGTCGAAACTGGGTGCCAGGGCCGTATGGCCGAGCGCCGAGATGATGGCCCAGAGCAACGCGCCGGTCGCGGCCAGGCCCAGGATGATGACGAGTCCCAAAGCGCGGTAATAAAGAATGGTGTAGAGCAGCACGAGGGCCAAACCAACCAAACCGGCCCCGAGGCCGGCCACCAGGTCGCCGTGGCCCAGGGTCGCCGACACCGTCTGGGTCGTGAGCGGTACGAGTCGCACGGGCAACGAGCCGAACTGCATCGCCAAGGCGAGATTCTTCGCCGACTGCTCGTTAAAGGATCCCGAAATTTCGCCCTGGCCGTCAAAGGAGCTGAACGCCGCCTGGCTGGGTTGGATGAGTGGGGCCGACTGGACCACACCGTCAAGCTCAATGGCTAAAAACGCGTGGAAGTTATTTTTGGCGACCGTGTCCCACAGCGGGCTGCCGGTCTTGGTCAATGTGTAGTTGACAACCCACTGACCGATGGCGTTCTGCTGGGCGACGGCCGAGTGCACCGAGTGGCCCGTCAATTGTGCTTTGCCGAGCACGTAACGAACGCCCGTGTCACCCAGTGCCGGCAGAATCACCACGTTGTTCTTGTTGTCGTTGATCGGCGCGGTGGACTTGATGTTCACGTAGGCCGGGTCGGGTGCGATGTTGTTGGTTGGATTGCCGGTCGAGGTGTTGACGGCAAGGTTGGCCGCGGTCGTCAGGTAGCTCGTGCCGCACGCGGGCACCGTCTTGACGGCGACCGCCTTCTTTGACGCACCTGTGGTCTCACACAACACGGGTCGGAAGAGCAACTGAGCGGTTTGGCCCACGGTGTGCAGCACCTTGCGCGCGTCCTTCACCCCGGGCACGCTGACAACAATGTTCTTACCCTGCAGGTTGACCTGCGCGCCCGAGACACCCAGCCCGTCGACGCGGTTCGTAAGGATCGTCTGCACCTCTTGCATGTCGGCGAGGGTCGCGTGGGTCGCGGGCTTATAGACCACGGACAGACCACCGGCGAGGTCGAGGCCCAATTTGGGGCCCCAGCCGAGCGTCAGGGTCGTGAGCAGTGATCCAAAGGCTATGGCGAGCACCAAAACCAGGCTGACGATCAATGATCGCCGGGAACCCACCGAGGTAGGGGGCATTGTTACTTATCGCCTTCTTGGGTGTCAGGTTCTTCGTCGGCAACGACGGGTTCGGGTTCCACGAACTTGCGAGCAATCGCCGAGGGGATGAAGTCCAGTTCGGCACCACTGTCGGTGCGCAACGTGACGAGGTCGTCGGTCTGCTTGACCACCGTGGCGACCAATCCGCCAATTGTCTGGGCTCGATCACCCACTTCGACCTTGCGCGAGAGTTTGCGTTCCGCCTGCTGCTTCTTGCGGCGCGGGCGGAAGTAGAAGTAGTAGATGCCACCGTAGGCGATCAAGATAAATATGAAGAAGTCGTAGTTTGACGAAGATTTCTTGGTGGTGGCAGCTTTTGCCAAGAGTAGAAATGTTGCTGCAATCATGTGGGTTTCCTCCGTCAATGAACAAAGAAACCCTAGTCGTTTCTAGGGGTGTCGATAGACCAGTCCCCCGCCACGAGGTTGAACGCCCAGGTGCTGAAACGCCCGTTCCGTGGCGATTCGGCCCCGCGGCGTTCGAATCAACAGTCCCTCACGCAGTAGATAGGGCTCGTACGCGTCTTCAATGGTCGCGGGTTCCTCACCGCACGCGTGCGCCAAGGTAGTAAGACCCACCGGCTGATTGGCGAACTGCTCACAGAGCAGGCCCAGGATGCGCCGGTCAATCTTGTCGAGGCCAAATTCGTCGATCCCGAACAGCTCTAACCCTTCGACCGCCACTTGCGTGTTGACCACCTGATGACCCTGCACGGCGGCGAAGTCTCGGACCCGGCGCAGCAACCGGTTGGCAATTCGCGGCGTGCCCCGACTGCGCCCCGCGATCGTGGGCGCGGCGTCCTGGCTGAGCGTGACGCCCAACAGCGTCGCCGAGCGCTCCACGATGATCGTGAGCTCCTGCGTGTCGTAGAGGTCGAGTTGACCAATGAAGCCGAACCGGTCGCGCAGCGGCGCCGCCACCAGACCCGTTCGCGTCGTCGCTCCCACCAGAGTGAAATTCGGCAAGTCCAAGCGAATCGCCCGCGCCGACGGTCCGCGGCCAATCATCACGTCGACGCGACGGTCCTCCATGGCGGGATAGAGAATCTCCTCGACGGCTCGCGAGAGACGGTGAATCTCGTCGATGAACAGCACATCGCCATCTTGAAGGTCCGTCAACAGCGCCGCCAGATCCCCGGGGCGCGACAACACGGGACCCGACGTGATGCGCAGTCCCGAACCCATCTCGGACGCGACGATGCCGGCGAGTGACGTTTTGCCTAGTCCGGGCGGACCGGCGAAGAGCAGGTGGTCCACGCTCTGCGAACGTGAGCGCGCCGAGCCGAGCACGATCTCTAAGTGACGTACCAACTCTCGTTGGCCTACGAAATCGTGCAACGTGTTCGGGCGCAGCGACACTTCGGCCCGGCGCTCCTGCTCGTCGGCGACCGGCGCGATGACGCTCTGGGTCAACTGCTCCAGGTCAATCTCGCGGCGACTCATTGACGCCTCAAGAGATGTAACGCCTCGCGCAGGGCTTCGGATTCATCGTCGGGCAACGTCACGTCGCCGAGGGCTTGGCGGATCTCAGGGACGCTGTAACCGAGCGCACGCAGGGCGTCCTCGATCGCACTCGAGCGCAATGGCGTTGATTTGGCTGGCGCGTACTCGCCGACGACCCCCAGTTTTCCTTTTAATTCCAGCACGATGCGACTAGCGGTTTTGGGCCCGATTCCCGGAATCTGTCCCACCCGTTTGGCGTCGCCATTCTCAATGGCGCTCGCTAACTCTTTGGTCGGCATCGTGCGCAGGGCGGCGAGCGCAGTTGAAGGTCCGACGCCGGGTGTTACCAAGAGCAACTCAAAGAATTCCCGATCGGCATAGGTCTTAAAGCCAAACAGCAGGATCGCGTCGGCGCGCACGACGGTATAGACGAACAGCTCGAGGGGCTCGCCGGTCAGGAACTCGTCGGCCGTCGCAACGTGCACTTCGTAGCCGACGCCTCCCACGTCGAGCACCACGGCCCCATTCGCGTGGTGGTGCAATACGTGCCCGCCGAGCCAACCAATCATGCGGGGTTCTTCAGTGGATAGCGCTGCTCCATGCGAACCATCATGAAGTAGGTGATGGCCAGCGCCAGCGCGTCCGCCGCGTCGGCCGGTTTGGGAATCTCAACCAGCCCACAGAGGCGCGCGACCATGCCTTGGACCTGCATCTTGTCCGCGGCGCCGTATCCGGTGACCGCCAACTTGACTTCCTGCGCGGTGAATTGGCGTACCGGCAGATCAATCGCACCGGCCAAGGCCACCGCAACGCCGCTGGCCTGGGCGACGGGAATCGCGGTCTTCGCGTTTCGCTGGTAGAAGACCCGTTCAACGACCACTGCGTCCGGTTTGGTCTCGTCCATGAGCAGACGCAGTTCCTTCAGGAGCTGGCCAAGGCGCTCTTCGACCGGAATCTTGGGGTCGGTTTCAACCACGCCAGCGCGTACGGCGCGAAAGGACTCCACACCACCGAAGGACCCTTCCACCAGACCAAAGCCGCACCGGGTCAGACCGGGGTCAATTCCGAGTACGAACATACGTTCGATACTAACCCGCATGCCCCGCGATATTGGAAACTACGACGCACAAATTTTAGCGAAACGCGCGGTAAATAAGGATGAGAACGACTCTCCGAGTAACCGGGTTCGGTTCGCCAACCTTCTACCATGGGCTGACAACAAGGGAGCTACATGTCATTGAGTTCATATGCCGTACTCGTGCCGGGCCTCGAGCTGCCACTGCTCGCGCTCCTGGTGTTCTTCATCGCCGCGTCCTGGAGGGTCTTTGAAAAGGCCGGGCAACCCGGATGGGCCTCGCTCATCCCCTTCTACAACAGTTACATTCTGATCAAAATTGCAGGGCGACCGGGTTGGTGGCTGCTGCTCTTCTTTATCCCATTGATCAATATCTTTGTCTTGCTCGCCATCTCGATCGACATCGCCAAGGCGTTTGGTAAGACGATCGGATTCGGTTTTGGACTCTGGATCCTCAGCTTCATCTTCTATCCAATTCTCGGTTTCGGTTCGGCGGTCTACACGGGGACCCCGGCGCCACGGAACTACTACCAGAATTAGGCGACCAACACACCCGTGACGGAGAGCACCGACGACGCACGCGCTGACCACGTCGAGCGTCTCGGGCCCTTCACGGTCAAGGGCATTTCGGCCGACCTACGAAATCTTGGACTTCAGAGCGGACAGACCGTGCTGGTGCATAGCGCCCTCTCGGCCTTCGGTTACGTGGTCGGTGGCGAACGAACCGTCGTCACCGCACTGCTCGACACGCTGGGTCCCGACGGCACGCTGGTGGTGCCCACGCATTCGAGCGACCTGTCCGATCCACGTCACTGGTCCCACCCGCCGATACCCCAGACGTGGTGGGAGACGGTGCGCGCAGAGATGCCGGCCTACGATCCCCAGCTCACCGGCACGCGAAAAATGGGAGCGATTCCTGAGTTCGTCCGTCACCTTCCGGGCGCACAACGTAGCGCCCATCCCACGTCATCCTTCTGCGCGCTGGGACCGAACGCGGATTTCATCACGGCCAATCACGCCTTGGACAACGGATTTGACGACCACTCGCCGTTGGGCCGTCTGTACGACCTCGAGGCCAGCATCCTGCTGCTCGGCGTGGGGCATCTCAACAACACCGTGCTGCACCTGGCCGAAGGACGAGCGCCCGCGATGCGGCCAGTCACTACCGACGGCTCGCCGATGATGGTGAACGGCGTGCGTGAGTGGGTCACGCACCAGTCACTCGACTACGACGCGCGAGACTTTGAGCAGGTGGGAGACGCGTTTGCCAAATCCGGCTCAGAGCGTGTCGGCCTCGTCGGCGGCGCCCCCTCGCGCCTGCTTGCGGTAGTGCCGCTCGTGGACTTTGCCACCGCGTGGTTCACGCAGCATCGCACGTGGCGAGCAACGTCGGAAGAGTAGGACCGCATTCAGGACTGAGCTAAAACTGCGCGAGGCTTCTCAGCCCTCGAATGCCGCCAAGATCTCGTCGGAGATGTCAAAGTTGGCGTAGATGTTCTGCACGTCGTCGTGATCGTCGATGGCGTCCATGAGGCGAAGCACCTTCTTCGCTTCACCCTCGTCGGTGATCTCGATGGTGTTTTGTGGCACCAAGGTCAGCTCGGCCGTGAGTACCTTCGCGCCGTACCCTTCGAGGGCGTCTCGCACGATACCGACGTCGTGAGGCTCCGTGGTGACCAGAAAATTCACCCCGTTGGCGCTGAAGTTCTCACCACCGGCGTCGAGGACCCATTCGAGCAACTGGTCCTCGTCAATGGGGCCCTTGACTTCTAAAATTCCCTTGCGATCGAACTGCCACGAGACCGCGCCGGGCTCGGCGATCGTGCCGCCGTTCTTTGCTAACAAGTGTTTGATTTCGGCACTGGTTCGGTTTCGATTGTCGGTCAGCGTCTCGACGATGACCGCGACGCCACCGGGTGCGTACCCTTCGTAGCTGATGGCTTCATAACGCACACCCTCGAGTTCTCCGGTACCTCGCTTGACGGCGCGCTCGATGGTGTCGATGGGCACGGACGCTTCGCGAGCCTTCTGAAACATGGTGCGCAAACTGGCGTTGGTCGCGACGTCGCCGCCACCTTCGCGAGCGGCAACCTCCACTTGACGGATCAATTTGGCAAAAACCTTGGCGCGGGCGCTGTCTTTGGCGCCCTTACGATGCTTGGTGGTCGCCCACTTCGAATGGCCGGACATTTTTCCTCCTGCCCGCTAGGGCGTTGCCATACTAACGCTGCGGCTACAGCGAGTTCACGAAGAGCTGGTGGATGCGCGGGTCACCGGTCAGTTCGGGATGAAACGAGCAGCCCCACGCGTTGCCCTGGCGAACCAGTACGGGATGAGGGCCCTCGCCGTCACCGTGGTCGTGCGATGCCAGAATTTCGACCTCGGCGCCGCAGCGCTCAATTTTGGGCGAACGGATGAAAACCCCCGGCACCGTGCCGGTGCCGGGCACCTCAATGGAGGCTTCAAAACTGGCGATTTGCCGGCCGTAGCCATTGCGGCGCACGGCCACGTCGATCACGCCGTAGCTCCACTGGTCGTGGCGACCGTCAAGCACGTCGCGACTGAGCAGAATGAGACCGGCGCAGGTGCCGAACACGCTGAGGCCGTCTCGCAGTTTGTCCTCGAGCGCCGAGCGCACCCCCGACGTATTAAGCAGGTGAGAAATGGTCGTGGACTCCCCGCCCGGCAAGACCAGACCGTCCAAGTCGTCCAAATCGTGCGCGCGGCGCACCAGGACGACGTCGACGTGAATCTCTTGCAGCCGGGTTACGTGTTCGTGTACGTCACCCTGTAATGCCAGCACACCTACGCGCGGCACCGCCAACTACCAACCGCGCTCAGCGAGACGAATCTCCAGCGACGACGTTTCGGCACCGCGCATCGCTTCTCCCAGTCCGGTCGAGACTTTCGCCACCACGCCGGGCTCGCGAAAGTGTGTTGTCGCTTCGACAATGGCACTCGCCATGCGCACGGGGTCCTCGCTCTTAAAGATGCCCGAACCCACGAAGACCGCTTCGGCACCTAATTGCAGTACCAGCGAGGCGTCGGCCGGCGTCGAGATGCCGCCGGCGCAGAAGAGCGGCACGGGCAGTTTGCCGGTGGCGGCCACCTCTTGGACCAACGCCAAGGGGGCGGAAAGGTCCTTAGCCAACGAGAAGAGTTCAGACGCGTCGGCGCTCTGCAGTCGGCGCATTTGCGCGTTGATGGTGCGCAGGTGACGGACCGCTTCAACCACGTTGCCGGTTCCGGCTTCGCCCTTGGAACGAATGAGACACGCCCCTTCGCCAATCCGACGCAACGCCTCACCCAGGTTGGTCGCGCCGCAGACGAAGGGCACGGTGAACTGCCACTTGTCGATGTGATTCTCTTCATCAGCGGGCGTCAAGACTTCGGATTCGTCGATGTAGTCCACGTCGAGGGCCTGGAGGATTTGCGCCTCGGCGAAGTGGCCGATGCGGGCCTTGGCCATGATGGGAATCGTCACGGCGGCCTGGATGTCCTGGATCATCTGGGGATCGCTCATGCGCGCGACACCGCCGTCACGACGAATGTCAGACGGCACGCGCTCGAGGGCCATGACGGCCACGGCGCCGGCGTCCTCGGCGATTCTTGCCTGTTCGGGATTGACGACGTCCATGATGACGCCGCCACGAAGCATGTCGGCCAGACCACGCTTCACGGTCGCCGAACCGATGGTGGAGTTGTTTTTTGAGGGACTCATACCCCCAGCCTAACTGGAAGCCGCCTTTACCACTCCTCGAGGGCGAGCGCGCGAAGTACTGCGTCGTCGAGATCGGCCAGGTTCGACTGCGGTCGGTCGCTCCAGATATTGAACCAAATCCAACGTGACTCCGCGTAGGACGGACTGCGAAAAAATGACGTTGCCGGGAGTTCCTGGGCGGCGCATTTACGCAGTGCGCCGGCGAGGCCCAACGGATAACGAATGGCGGCGGCCGCGACTTCATCGGCGCGATAGGCGGTGCCGGTGCCCGCCAGTACGCGACGAGTGTCGTTGGTCATGGACACCACACTCGCAACGCTTTCACGTGTCAACAGACCAAGGCGTTCGCGCGCCAGACAGTGCGCGACCACGCCTTCAAGTTCAATGAGCTCAAAGTCGCTCATCAACGCCGCGGTCACGAACAGCGAATATTTAGAGCCATTAGGAATGAGCGCGGCGTTGTAGCCCGCCTCGTCGACGATCAGGGCGCTCACGCCGTCGACGCCGAACGTGGCCGCCAAACGGTCGAGCACGATCGCGAGTCGCTGACGGTCCTCGTTGGTCCCGCCCGCGCGGAATTGATCGAGCATGGTGGCGCCCAGGGTCAGTCCGCGGCGTTCAAACCTCGCCTCCGAGCGATGCAGGTCCCAACCGTAGAGCGCGGCGACGGCGACGCCAAGAACGGGCAGCCACGGCGCAACCAAAAAGAGAATGAAAAACACGATCGTCACCGCACCGGCGACGATCGTCTGGGGCAGCTTCTTTCGACGCGCGAACGTGCGTACTGCTCGTAAGTTCGCGTGGCGCTCGTCGGCGGAGGGAATGTAGGGACTCTGCCAGTTGGGATCGAGCACGGGCGCCACGTAACGCTGCGTGCGATCGCGCGAATTGGACCGGCGATGACGCGAATGTTGCTTAGTTGCCATGGCCCAAGGCTACATGGCGCTCTGAAATCGTTGTCGCGCCGTGTCGTACAGCACTTCGTACTCGTCCATCAAACGCGACATCGACCACCGTTCGGCGTGCACCTTGGCGGCGGCAATTGACTGGCTCGTCTCGCCCGCCAGCGCGCCGGAAATCGCTCGCTCCAGCGCCACGTCGTCTCCCGGGGCAACGAGCAGCCCGAAGTCACCCACGGCCTCGCGATATCCGTCGATGTCACTCGCGACGACGGAGGTTTCGCTGGCCATGCCTTCGAGCAAGATCATTCCGAAACTCTCACCCATCGTCGAGGGCGCCACGAGCACGTTGGCCCGTCGCAACCACGAGCGCTTCTCCGCGTCGCTCGCCGCGCCCACAAAAAGGATCATTGGGTCACGTGCCGCCTGCGCCTCGAGCTCCGCGCGATGCGGTCCGTCGCCCAACACCACGAGGCGCCAGAGGTTCCCTCCCCGCGAGTTGTGCCGCACTACCGCACGGATGAGGTATTGAAGGCCCTTGCGCGCTTCGAATCGTCCGATGAAGAGCAGTGTCGTCTCGGCGCTGCGCTCCCGAGGCGTCTGCGCGAATCGCTCCATCTCAAAACCGTTATACAGCACCTGCGCGTTGACGTTGGCCGCACGGGCAATCGTTGACGACGCGGCGCCGCTGACCGCGACCGAGACGTCTATATGACGAGCCAACCTGCGCAGCAAGATTCCGGTGTAGGTGAGGGCCGGTCCGCCCCCGGCGCGATGAAACGTCGCGACCGCAGGCGCCTCGTGCGCTCGCAACGCGGACCACGCAAAAATCGGAGCGAACGGCTCGTGATAGTGGACCACGTCGGGACGAAATCTCTGCAGCGACGCGCGCACCGAACGTGCGGCGAACGGTGACAGGGTGAGCGGCGCCCGCGAACCATTGGCCGGCATTGACCAGAGACGACCGTAACGCTGCACGAACGCGGGCGTGTCGTAGCTGTTGTGGTCACTTGCATCGGGCGCGAGCAGCAACACGTCGTGACCACGGCGGCTGAGCTCGCGGCTCATGCCCAGCGCCTGCTCCTGGACGCCACCGAAGACGCTCAACGCGTACGGCGACACGAGGGCAATGCGTTTGGTCACGCGGGTGCGAAACGTGGCTGGAGTACGTGCCACTGTTCGGGGGCGCGGCGGATCAAGCCTTCGAGTTCGTTGGCCAGTACTTGGGTGACCCGCGTGACGTCGTCGCGTAGCCGACCCTCGCGCGTTGCCGCGATGGGCGCGGTCACGACTGCGAAGTGGTCGTTGCCCGGTCCCATGTAACACGCTGCCGCGACCAGCGTCGCTCCGGTGCGCAGCGCCAACGTGGCCGGACCCCCGGGAATCGTCACACGCTCCGCGAAGAAATCCACCTCGATGCCGTTGTCTTGGATGTCTCGGTCGCACAACAGCCCCACGGTGCCGCCGTCTTTGAGCGTCTGCAGTAGCACCGTGCCGGCGTGGGCGTCCAGTGGTTCAATCATGATGCCGATTGACTCTCGCTTCTGTTTGAACCACTCAAAGAGCGCCGGTGGCTCGAGCTCCTCGGCGACGCACGTCATGCCCAGACCTAATTGGGACATGAAGGAACCACCCCACTCCCAACTGCCAATATGCGGCAACGCAATGATCGTGCCCCCGCCTCGGGCCTTGGACTCTACGAGGTGCTCTAAGCCTTCGGCGATGCGGAACCGGTCGTAGATTCCCTGGCGACTGATCCCGGGCAGCTTGGCGCTCTCGGCCCAGTACTGGCCGTAGCTCGAAAAAGCGCGATCGACGAATCGATCGACGAGTTCTTTGTCGGCGTTGTTCGTGCGCGCACTGCCCGAGGGGAAGAGCGCGTGCGCCACGTTGTCGCGGAGATTTGCACGCGAGTTCGACTTGCGTCGACCAATCGCCGTCGCCACGTGGCGTCCCACCCACACGTCAACGGACTCGGGCAACGACTCGGCAACGGCGCCGACTGATTTAAACAGCCGAACGCGCATGTTGGAGGCCACGTTTAGTGACGAGCGGTGCGGCGGGGTCCTCGGCGCAGACGGCCCGTGTGCTGAAAGTTGCGCCGCGGGCGCCACCGAACGGGAGGCTCCGGTCGAGCGGCAATCTGCCATACCCGCCAAAATCGGCCCAGGGCCGTCATGATGGTGAGGGCCAGGAGCAGCCACAGCACGGGGACAAAGATCTGGGTCGCGAGCAGGGCCACCCCCAGCAGCACCATTCGTTCGGCCCGTTCCATCAGCCCGCCCTTGGCGGCCAGGCCCAGACTCTCGGCCTTGGAACGCTGGTAGGAGATCATGAAGGTGGCCGTCATGATGCCGATGGGCAGCAACACTAACTGACCACGGTGCTGGGCCGTCAAGTAGTACGCGCAGCCTCCGAGTAATACGGCGTCAGAGATTCGGTCCACGACGGAGTCGAAGTAGCTGCCGCGTTGACTGGCTCGATTAGATGCTTTGGCGACCGGTCCATCAAAGAGATCGTGCGCGCCGGTCAAAATGAGCAACACGACGGCCAAGTAGTGAAGGCCCACCGCGATGGCCCACGCAGTAGCGCAGGCAAAGACCAAACCAGAAGCGGTGAGCCAGTCGGCCGAAAAGCCGACCCGCACGAGCCAGCGACCGACCGGCGCCGTTGTCGCGTCTACAGACTTTCGGAATTTTCCGTCGAACATGATCCTCCGGACCGTTTGGTTCAGTCTACGTTACCGTTGTGTAACGACTGGCTCAAAAGTGGCCATGTACCTTCTCCCAGGTGGCCGCCAATGACTCCGATAACACCCGAGTTTCACCAA
>JBEKQN010000041.1:0-23570 GCA_049519675.1 Acidimicrobiales bacterium
GCCGGGGACACGTAGGGCAACTCTGAAAATAGGGGGACCTTCAGGATTTATGAAAATTGAAACGTTATGTACGAAATAGTGTGTTAAGAATCAACCATCCAATATTCAGGGGGTCATTGAAATGAGTGAAGAAAAGACCAACGCCGCAAGTTCGGCGGGAATTCCAGGCTGGGGAGGCTTTGAGTTCGGTCGTCGACTAGGACTGCAGGCCGCAGCAGCACTCGCCGCGGGTGGCGCATTCGCGTCACTGGTGGACGTGTCGGAAGCCGCGGCAGCGTCAAAGTCCAAGACAATCAAGATTGGGTTCGTCTCGCCGCGCACCGGTTCACTGTCGGACTTTGCTGGTCCGGATAAGTACGTGCTCTCACAGGTGCGCGCCGCCAGCTACTTCGCCAAAGGCATCAAGATCGGGGGTACGACTTACAAAATTCAGATCACCGAAGTTGACAGCCAGTCCGACCCGAACGTCGCGGTGCAGGTGACCCAGGGTCTGATCAACGGCGGCGCGGACCTGATCCTGACCAGCTCGGCACCCGAAACTACGATCCCCGTGAGCACAACGTGTGAGGCGGCCCACGTGCCGTGTCTCTCAACGGTTGTGCCGTGGGAAGCGTATTGGGGTGGATTCAGCGGCACGTCGATCACGCCCGAGGGTGGTGCGGCTGGTACCGGTCCAAAGTACAACGCCACGTTCTTCTTCGGCATCCCACAGTTCTCCGGGACTTTTGTTCCGATGTGGGAGCGAGTGCAGAAGTCAACCGGCGCTAATGGTTACGTGGCCGAGATGTTCCCCAACGACGCCGACGGCAACGCGTTCCGCGCGGCGTTCGGTCCCACCGTGGGCGCAATGTTCCCTAACAAGTACGCGTTTGTTGACGGGGGCGCCTACGCGGACCTCACGACGTCGTACACCACGATGATTGAGACCTTCAAGACCAGCGGGCCCAACGGAGGACCCTGCGACCTCTTTGTCAACTGTCCCTTGCCGCCCGACTTCCAGACGTTCTGGACCCAGGCGTCACAGCAGGACTACAACCCGAAGCTGGCGACCGTGGCCAAGGTGATGTTGTTCCCGACCGACGCGTACGCGTTGGGCGAGTTGTCGAACAACATCGCGACCGACGCGTGGTTCACGCCGTACTCGCCGTACGAGTCGTCGTTGACCGGGCTCAAGGCCAACGCATTTTGCGCGGCCTTTCAGGTAGCGACCAAGGGACAGTGGGTTCAGTCCATGGGTTCGACGTACTCACTTTTCGAGGTGGCCATTGAAGCACTCAAGAAAGTCAAGAATCCCCACAACCGCCTAGACCTCGCTGAGGCTCTCCAACGCGTGAAGTACGACGGCATGTGCGGACCCATTAACATGCACTCGACGAGCAGCAACCCCTTGGCGGCGAGCCCGGCTCCGGGTATCGGCATTATTCAGCCCATCGGGGTTCAGTGGAAGCCGGGTTCTACTGAATTGGTTGGTCACAAGAAGTTCTCGTGGTCCCAGTGGGTTGTGGATAATTCACTCAATAAGTCCATTCCAATAAACGGCTCTCTCGATCCGACTAACGCCTAACGAGATTTTGTGCCGCTGCTTCAACTGGAAGGCGTCTCGAAAAAATTTGGTCAAGTTGTTGTAGGCCAAGAGATCACCTTCCAGTTGGAGGAGGGTGCGGCAGTCGGCATCATTGGACCCAATGGCGCCGGCAAGACCTCGCTGTTCGCGATGATTTCTGGCGACGTGAAACCCGACGCGGGCGAGATTGAGTTTGATGGTCACAACCTCGCGCATCTGAGTCAAGCCGCCCGCGCCCGTTTGGGCATTGGTCGCACCTACCAGGTGCCGCGGCCCTTCGAGCACATGACCGTCTTCGAAAACACATTGCTGGCGGCCCAACAGGGGGCGCGCACCCGTGGCCACGCGTCGCACGTGCTGGCCTACGACTCGCTCAGTCGCACGGGGCTGGGCGACTTCGCCAACGTCTCCGCGGGCTCGCTCGCCCTCATGCACCGCAAACGGTTGGAACTGGCCCGCGCGCTCGCGACGCGTCCGCGGATCTTGCTGCTCGACGAAATTGCCGGCGGTCTCACCGATCCTGAGGTGAATGAACTGACCTCCATCATCCGCGCACTGCGCGCGGAAGGAATCGCCGTGTTATGGATCGAGCACGTGGTCCGCGCCCTGCTGTCCACGGTTGACCGTCTCTTATGCCTTTCGAGTGGCGCCGTCATCGCGGACGGGGATCCGAGAGCGGTCATGGCTTCGGAGGCCGTGCGTTCGATCTACCTGGGCGGAAAAATCATCAACACGGCGCTGAGCGCATGAGCGAGATCTTGCTCGAGGTTGACGAGTTAACGGTCCATCACGGCCAGCTCTGCGCCGTGGACGGGGTGAGTTTCAAAGTGGACCGGGGTGAGGTGCTCACGATGGTGGGCGCCAACGGTGCGGGCAAGTCGACGCTGCTGCGCACGGTTGCGGGACTGCACCATCAGACCAGTGGGACCATCCGCTTCCAGGGCGTGAACGTGACCAAGTTGGCCCCGCAACGCCGTGCCCGCCTGGGCATTGCCCTGGTACCGGAAGGTCGACGACTGTTCTCTTCGCTCACCTTGGAGGAAAATCTCCAGGTCGGCGCCCACCACGCGGCAAGGGGACCCTTCTCCATCGAGCGGGTGTACGAATTGTTCGATTGGATGCCCGCGCGCCGTCGCCAGCGAGCGTGGCAGTTTTCCGGCGGTGAACAACAGGCGATTGCCATAGGTCGAGCCCTGGTCGCAAATCCGCAAGTACTGCTGCTGGACGAACTCTCCCTCGGGTTGGCGCCAATCGTCATTGAACGCATCTACGCGCTCATTCCCGACATCGTCGCCCACGGTGTGGGCATCTTGCTGGTCGAACAGGACGTCACGCTGGGCGTGGGCGTCGCCGACCGGGTGCACTGCATGCTGGAAGGCAAGACGTCGCTCACCGGCACTTCGGGCGAGCTAACGTCCGCGCAGATCGAACGGGCCTACTTTGGCGGCGAAATGAGTGCGACGTCACCACCGCACGAGAGTCCCGCATGATCTGGCTCAACGTCGTCATCCAGGGGGTGCTGGTCGGCGGGTTCTACGCGTTGTTCGCGTGCGGGCTGTCGTTGATGTTCGGCGTCATGAGGGTCATCAATCTGGCCCACGGTGACATGGCGGTGGTCGCGGCCTACGTAGCGGTCTTTCTCACCCCGCACGCGCACATTCCCGAAGTGTGGGCCTTCGTCGTGGTGGCGCCGTTATTCGGCGTGGTTGGTTACGTCGTCCAGCGCACGTTGATTCAAAAGAGCATCGATCGAGATCCCTTCACCACACTGTTGGTGACCTTCGGCCTTTCGGTCATCATTGAGAACCTGTTGTTGGAGATCTACTCGTCAAATGGCCAGATCGTCAACGTTGGCGAACTGATCGTCAAGTCGTGGCATCCCCAAACGATCATCTACATCTCGTACGTCTCGCTCGCGGTATTGGCCGCGGCCGTCGCGGTGCTCGGGCTGCTCCAAGTATTCCTATCTAAGAGCGGCACCGGCCGGCTCATCCGTGCGGTCGCCGACGACCACGAAGCGGCGCAGCTGAGCGGCACCAACTACCGGCACATCTTCGGCATCGCGGCCGCGATCGCCTTTGCCACCGTGGCCCTCGCCGGCATCTCCTACGGCATGATGACGGAGTTCGCGCCAACGTCGGGCGGGATAAATCTGCTCTTCGCGTTCGAGACGGTCGTCATCGGCGGCATCGGCTCGTTGTGGGGCACGTTGGTGGGCGGCATTGCCCTGGGCGTTGCCCAACAGTTCGGCGCTCACTTCAATCCTGAGTATCAGGTCCTGGCGGGCAACATCTTGTTCTTAGTGGTGCTCGCAATTCGCCCCGAGGGACTGTTCGGCAAGAGGACGGCACTGGCGTGAGCACGCTCACCAATCCAACCAGCGCCGATCGCGGCTTACTTCGCGTTCGACGCTCGACGCACTCACCCGTCTACACCCTGATTGGATCGTTGCTCATCGTGGTGCTGTTGAGCGTCGCGCCGTGGGTGGTGCCGGCTGAGTGGGCGACGGTCCTACAGAACTTCTTCATCTTGGTCACCATGGCGACGATGTGGAATCTGCTCGCTGGGTACGCTGGCATGGTCTCGATCGGACAACAAGCCTTCGTGGGGTTGGGCGCCTACGCGACGTTGTTCTTTGCCCTAAAGGGCATGAACCCCTTCTACACCATTCCCTTGGCGGCGATCACGTGCGCCGTCATTGCCTATCCCGTCACGTTCCTGCTCTTTCGCCTGCGCGGCGGATACTTCGCGGTGACGACGTGGGTCGTCGCGTCCACGGCGGGCATCATCATTGTCAACCAGGGTTATCTGGGCGGCGGCACGGGCAAACTGCTGCCCGGCATGCCCGATATGGACCCGAAGTCGTTGCAACATCTGATCTACCTCGTCACTGGCGGCGTGGCCCTCATCGTCGTCGCCGCTACCTACTTCTTGCTGCGCAGTCGCCTGGGCTTGGTGCTGGCGTCGATCCGCGACAACGAGGTCTCGGCGCGTAGTTCGGGCACCAAGGTGACGTCGGCACGGCGTCTGGTCTTTCTCATCGCCGCCGCCGGCACGGGGGCCGCGGGCGCGGTGCTGGCGCTCAGCCAGACGTATCTGCAAACCGGTAACGAGTTCAACCTGCAGTGGGCCGCGGAGATGCTGTTTGTCTCGATGATTGGCGGACTCGGCACCATCGAGGGTCCGATCCTCGGATGCATCATCTTCTTTGCTCTCCAGCAGTCCCTCGCCCAACAGGGTGCGTGGTACCTCATCATCTTCGGCTCCGTCGCGGTCGCGGTCGCGATATGGCAGCCTCGCGGCCTCTGGGGAGCCTTCCGCGACCGCTTCCACATTGAGCTGTTGCCCGTGGGCCACTGGGTGGGCGACCGAAAGTCCGAGACGATTGATCGCCGTTCGATGCTAGAACGACTGAACCTCAAACGCCCAAAGAAGCCATCCGACTAAAAGCATCGCCCTAGTAGGATTGTTGGATGCCTTCTGCCAAGCCCGCACCCCGTCGCGCCTCCGCTGCGCCGCGCCCGTCGGGCTCTTCGCGACGTGACGGCGCGCAAGCTCGTCCCGGTGCCCCACGGCGAGCTGCAGGTACCGGACAGAGTTCTCCGCCTCGCACGCCCCGTGACGGCGCGGAACGAAGGATTGACCGAAGTGCCAACGGACCTCGACCCGATGCCGCTCGCGGTGCGCGCCGTGGGCGTGACGAGGAGTCACGCGACGCACGTCCCAGTTACGCACGCCCAACCTACGATCGCGGCGAACGAGACCGACGACCTCGTCCGGATGCTCGCCCTAGTCGTGACGGCAGACCTAACCGTGACGCCCGCGCGACGGGTCCGCGACGTGATGGTGGTGCCGCGGGCGCACCTGGACGGAGCGAAGAGCGCTACGTCACGGGCGACCGGGATCGTCGGCCCCGCCCGTCACGTGACGGGGCCGACCGTGCTCCCTACGCCGGGCGCACTCCACGTCCTGACGGCGAGGAACGTTCGCCTCGACGTTCGGGTGCGACGGGTTCCGGCCTACGGCCGTCTGCTCGCCCTAACAGTCGTGACGCACGTGATGGACGTGACGCTCACGCCTACGCGGACCGACGGCCCAGCGCTGCGCCGCGCGGGTCACGAGGCGGACCGAGCGGCCGTCCGCGTTATCCATCGGGTGGGCGCGGAGCATCACGGGCCCCGCGCGAACTCACCCCGGAAGAGATCGAGCGCCAGCGCGCCAACACCCACGGACAGAAAAAAGGTTGGGGTGGAGTGGCGCGGCGCGGCGCGGTCAGCATTCGCAGTGAAGGTCCTTCTATGGAGAGCACGCCCAGTGCGGGCTTCACGCCCGACCCGCTCTCCGAGTGGGTCCAAGAAGTGCGGCCCTCCAGGGCGTCCGCGCCGACGAAGGCGAAGGCCAAAGTCAAGTACGCGCTGCCCGGTGACGTAGCCGCCGACGTTCGCAAGGCCTTCATCGGCACGGCGTACATGCGCGAGAAAATGGTCGCCACATTGACGCGTGCCGCCGAGGCCTACGACCGCAAGCGATACGAAGAGGCCCTGCGGCTCGGGCGTGTGGTTGCGGACGCGACGCCGGGCGTGGCGCCGGTGCGTGAGTTGACGGGCCTGGCGGCCTATCGGGCCGAGCGATGGAGCATGGCCAAGATCCACCTGAAAGCGCACTTCACCATCACCGGTGACCCGGAGCACCTGCCCTTGGTGATGGACTGTGACCGGGCCAATCGACGTTACCGCGCGGTCGAAAAGGACTTTCTGATGCTCGAAGAGAGTGAGCCTACGGCCGAAGTGCTGGTGGAGGGACGAATCGTCATGGCCTCGGCGCTCGCCGACCAACAGATGTATGTCGAAGCGATTGAGTTGCTCACGCGCGCGGGCGGCACCAAGCAGTTGCGTAATCCCTCGTTCCGGCACGTGCGGCTCTGGTACGCGTTGGCCGACATCTATGACCGGGCCGGTGACGTGGTCGCCGCTCGCGAACTCTTTGCTCGCGTCGTCATTGCCGAGCCTGAGGCCTACGACGCCGCCGCTCGGTTGGGCGAACTAGGCGCGAGTGGACCGCGCAAGAATCGCAAGCGTCGCGCTACGCCGGTGTCAAAGAAGAAGGTCGATTGACACTGTGTGGTCGTGATGACTCGAGTGAACGGCCGCCCGTAAAATTCCAATTGAGCATCTTGTAGGATTGGCGTATGGACACTGCCGAACTTCTGGGTGACGAAGCCTCGTTACTGCTCGACCACAAGGCCACCGCCTTTCCCAAGGAACTGCTGACACTTCCCGGACCGGACTATTTGAGCGATGTCTTCTCGCTGACGGACCGTTCGCCCACGGTGCTGCGCAATCTCGGTACGGTCGTGCGCCACGGACGACTCGCTAACACCGGCTACCTCTCGATCCTGCCGGTCGATCAGGGCATCGAGCACTCGGCGGCTGCGAGTTTCTCACCCAATCCCAGTTACTTCGATCCCGCGCACCTCTGCGATCTGGCGATTGAAGCCGAGTGCAACGCCATTGCCTCGACCTTTGGCACGCTGGCCTCGATCTCTCGGCGCTACGTGCACCGCATTCCGTTCATTGTCAAGCTCAACCACAATGACCTGCTCAACTACCCCAACACCTACGACCAGATCCCGTTCGCGTCGGCCCAACAGGCCGCCGATCTCGGTGCCGTGGCTGTCGGGGCCACGGTGTACTTCGGTTCTCCCGAGTCCGGTCGCCAGATCCGCGAGATCTCGGCGGCGTTCGACGAGGCCCACCAATTGGGCATGTTTACGGTGCTGTGGTGTTACCTGCGCAATCCCGCCTTTAAGACCAAGGACGTCGATTACGACTTGAGCGCGGACCTCACGGGCCAGGCCAATCACATCGGCGTGACGATTGGTGCCGACATCATTAAGCAGAAGCAGCCCGTGAATAACGGTGGGTACAACGCGCTGAACTTCGGCAAGACTGACCCCCGGGTTTACAACGAACTCACCACCGATAACCCCATTGACCTGACGAGATGGCAGGTCGTCAACTGCTACGCCGGGCGCATTGGCCTCATCAACTCAGGCGGAGAAGCCACGGGATCCAACGACTTAGCGGCGGCGGTGCGCACCGCGGTTATCAACAAGCGCGCCGGTGGTACGGGACTAATACAGGGCCGTAAGGCCTTCCAGCGTCCAATTAACGAGGGCGCGGCACTGGTGAAAGCCGTGCAAGACGTGTACTTGGATCAGTCGATCACGATCGCGTAGTTGTTCGCTGGCTATGGGCCCCGAGCAGGATGTTGACGCTGGTTGGTGGACGTGGGCCAACTTAATCACCGCGATTCGCTTGCTTCTGCTGCCGGTCTTTCTATGGCTCCTTTTTCGCACGAACCACCGGGCCGAAGCCGGTTGGCTGCTCGGCGTCATCGGCGCGACTGACTGGCTCGACGGTTTCGTCGCAAGAACGTTCCATCAGGTGTCAACGATTGGCAAGATTATCGACCCTACGGCTGATCGACTCTTTATGATCGTGGGACTGCTCGCGGTTGCGGCCGCCGCCGGGGTGCCGTGGTGGTTCGCCCTGGCGACACTCGCGCGAGAACTGATTGTCTCCACTCTCACCTTGGCGCTGGCCGTGATGGGCGCAGCGCGTATCAACGTCCTGTGGTGGGGCAAGGTCTCGACGTTCGCCCTGATGACTTGCTATCCGTGGTTCTTGATCACGACGAACCCTCATCACCGAGCGATGTCGACGTGGCAACATGACGTGCGCGATGTCACGTGGGTGATTGGCATCATGGGTCTCGTGCTCGCGTGGATTGTGCTCTTCGCCTACGTCAGACCGGCTCTCGCCGCGTTGCGCGCCGGGCGCCAGGGTCGCGCAACCTTGTAGATTTTGTGCATGCAGATTCCTGACGACCTTCGATATTCCAGCGACCACGAATGGGCGGTCGACCTGCCCAAGGTGGGCACCGCCGTCAGTGCGGGCGGCGCGATTGGCGAAGTGGAGTCAACCAAGTCGGTGTCGGAGATCTACGCGCCGGTATCGGGCACCGTCACCGCGGTCAACGAGTTGCTCGTGAGCGCGACCGAAACGGTCAACACTGACCCCTACGGCGAGGGTTGGATCTGCGAAATAACGACGAGCGACAGCTCGGATTTTGACGAACTGTTAGACCCTGCGTCCTACGGCGCACTCACCAATAATTAGCTCCGACGCGCAACAAGAAATTTCAGTAGGGTGAACTCGTGAACTGCCGTCGATGCGGGGAAATCCTCAATGCCAACGCGAACTTTTGTTGGTACTGCGGTGCCCCTCAACACGACGCCACTTCGCCAGAAACAATCGCCGTGCCGGTGATCAGTACGCAGGAATCACTCAGTCCCGACGCCAACAAGGACCCCAAAGGTGAACACCGTGACGAGCTGGTGATTGCGTCGGGAACCAGCGCGGGAACAAGGTTTGAATTGACGAACGAGATCACTTCGACCGGACGTCACGAGGCGAGCGACATCCTGCTCGACGACGTGTCGGTCTCGCGCCACCACGCGATCTTCACCCGCACCGCGAGCGGACGCATCACCTTGCGCGATCTCAACTCCCTGAACGGCACGTACGTCAACGGCGAGCGGGTTGAAGAGACGGCGCTGCATTCGGCTGACGAAGTACAGATTGGCAAGTTCAAGTTGGTGTTTTGGGAGGCAACGTTATGAGCGTAAATGTAGGAAAGTTACGCATCGGCGAAGTCCATACGTTGCTGCGCAAAGACTTTCCCGACATTGAACTTTCCAAGATTCGTTACTACGAGGACAAGGGCCTGGTGATGCCCTCGCGAAGTGCGAAGGGTTACCGGTTGTATTCCGAACGTGACGTTGCCTGCCTGCGCGAGGCCATTCGACTCGCTCATGAAGAGTTCGTACCACTGCGCGTCGTGCGGTTGCGACTGATCGAGCAGGGACTACTGAGTGATGACGGCGCGTTATCAACTGCTCGTCACGCGGCGCGCGAAACTATGGCGAACGTCGTTTCAATTCCGGTGCCACCGACGAGCGTGGCCGGCACAACGCGACCAAGTCTGAGGGTGCTGCACACTGGTGTGTCTACGAATGACACAGTGTCACAGCCGTCGCTCGCAACGTCGTCGTACTTAACCCTCAACGAGTTCTTACGCTCGACCGGTCTGGATGAAGAGAGCGTCATGCAACTTCAGGAACTCGGACTATTGACGCCGGCAGTAGTGGCGAACGAGGTGGTCTTTACCAATCTTGACGCGCGCATCGCCAGTGCGGTCAACGTACTGCTCACGCGCGGGGTTGAGGTGCGACTGCTGGGCTCACTTCGTCGAAACGTGGAGCGAGAAGTGGGCGTGGTCGAAGACCTGACCCAACCGCTTCGAGCACCGGGCAGCCACGTGTCGGCCGAGCACGCGCACGAGGTCGTCGCGCTGGTGGCGAGTGAGGTGGCGGCGCTACGGGTTTTGCTACTGGAGCGTACGTTGGGCGAGTATCTCGGGCGCTGACGCCACACGATTTCATCGGTCCCGGTCTAGGCTGGAACCATGATCGAGGTGGTGCTGCGAGCCGTGCGAGTGGACGTGGGGACCTCGACGCCACTGCTGTTGCTCGAAGAGGTGGGCGGCGAACGGGTGCTGCCGATTTTCATCGGTGCGCCGGAGGCAACGGCCATTGCCTACGCGCTCGGCAACGTCGAGACACCGCGTCCCATGTCACACGACTTGCTCGGCAATGTCATTGGCTCGTTGGGCGCGCAACTGTTTTCCGTCGAGATCACCGAACTCGTGGACAATGTGTTCTACGCGAATTTGCGTTTGCTGCGCGACCGAGAGGAGATCAGCGTCAGTGCTCGGCCCAGCGACGCCGTCGCACTCGCGCTGCGCAGCGGCGCGCCGATTCTGGTCAATGACGAATTGATGGCCCTCCAGGGACGGTTGTTGAGCATCGAGGACGAAGACGACGAAGATGACGTAGAACTCGACGAAGCGGACGCGCCGAATGAAGCCGAGTTAGTTGCCGAGCTGCGTGACTTTCTTGAGACCATTCGACCCGAAGACTTCAATCAGTGAGCCGGGCGCTTAAGTCACTCGCGATCTTCGCCGCCTTCGTGCTGATCTTCGTGATCAGTCGCCACGCCATTGATTCAACGACGACCACCACGACGACCTCATCGACTACTACCTCGACGTCGACTACGACCACAACTAGCGCACCCGTTGTTGGCTCGACGTGCAAGGGCGGCGATTTCACTGGTGTCTTTAACGAGGGTGAGGGTGCCGCCGGAACGATCACTGCCAGCGTGACGTTGACAAAGACAACGCCCGGCTCCTGCACCCTAAAGGGTTGGCCGATCCTGACGCTGCAAGACACTGACGGCGCGCTATTGGCATCAAGCACCATCAATGAGTCTCCGAGTAACGCGCCGATTCAATTCCCCTCGGCCCAGGCCAACAAGGCTGCCGCTTTGTTGACGCTGGCACCGCATTCAACCGCCACCTTCTCGTTGGCCTACTCCGACGTACCCACGAGCACGGCAGCCTGTCCGACGGCGCGGACCATCAGCGTGCAGATCGCCAGGGGTGGATCCGCGGCCACCGTGACGCCCGCCTTTGCGATTCAACCGTGCAATCGTGGCACCATCTGGGTCAGTCCGTTCTACTAAACGAGGTTCATTCCTGAAGCCGCGCTTGTCTGACAACGCCACCACGTTCGAAGAGGATTCTTAGTTTTTTTGTTGAGAAGAAAAATCCGCTAGTTTCGCTCCAGGTGTTCTAACGTCACCACTAGTAGCGCGACACAATCGCGAGCTGCTTTTACGAATTGGGGGGAACTATGAGCGAAGGATTTACACCACAATCGCTCGGCGCCAAGGTGCCGGTGGTAACGGGCGAGCACGAGCGACTTCACCAGGGGGCGTTGGGACTCATCGACATCGCCGCAGCGACCATGGCCAACATTGGTCCGGCGATGAGCTTTTACTTCGGATTTGGATTCTTGGCGTACACGGCCGGACTCGCGTCACCGCTCACCATCGTAGCCGCAGGCATCGCCATTCTCTTCCTCGGCAACACGCTCTCGGAGTTCACCAAGGTGCTGCCATCCACCGGCGGCTTCATTTCATTCATCGGAAAGACCTTCGGCGGCCGTACCGGAGTGACGACGGCGATCCTCGTGGGGGTGGGCTACATCGCGGCGATGGCGTCGGTCATCGCCATTGTGGGCGGATTCTTCCAGGACATCCTGCAGCACTACAACGTGGGCGGACTCGACAAGGTGCCGTGGATTATTTGGACGTTAATCTTCTTGGCCCTGGCCGCAATGATGATGGTGCGCGGAATTTCCATTTCGACGAGGATCGCGGGCTTCTTCTTCGCGTTCGAGATGACAATCTTGCTCCTGGTGAGCGTCATCACGCTGATTAAGTTTCACGGCTCCATCAACTTCAAGCCGTTTAACCCGCACAACATCACCAACGGATTCAGTGGATTGTCCGCCGGTTTCCCCCTGGCTATTTATCTCTTCATTGGCTGGGAGAACTCCGCAGCGCTGGCCGAAGAGACGAGGGAACCGCGCAAGAACGTGCCCAAGGCCGTGTTTACGTCGATCGTCATCATGTTGGTCGCGTATGTGTTCTTTGCGTACTCGACGGTCGTGGGCTTCAAAGACAACGTTGGCACCTTGACGAACTCGACGCTCAATCCCGTTCCTTTCTTGTCGGTTGCTGGCGAGATCACCACGTTCCTGTTGTTCTTCGCGTTCCTCGCGGGTATGACGTCGACGTTAGGTGCGCTCATTGCCGGTACCAATTCGCAGGCCCGTCTGATCTTCAACGCTGGTCGTGAAGGTCTGTTGCCGAAGTTCATGGGCAGCGTTCACGCCAAGCGGCGCACGCCAGTGAACGCGCTGTTCGTATTTCTTGGTTGTGGACTACTGATAATTGGCGTCTGGGGTCTGGGCCACATTATTGGCGGCCACGCGTCGTCGGGCAGCATGAGCGCGCTCAACATGTTCGTTGAGTCCTCGACCTTCGGCACGATCCTGCTGCTACTGGTCTACGGACTGAGCAACCTGGCGTTGCCGTTCTATTACAAGAAGCACCACCCAGATCGCTTTAATGCGTGGCGTCACGGGCTGCTGCCAATTCTCGGACTACTCACGATTTTGGTCCCGCTGTACTACTTGGCGAAGCCCGGCCAACCCACGCCGTTTAACTGGTATCCCTACATGGCTTTGGGTCTGGTTGTCCTGGCGATCATCTACGCGTCAGCGCTGGTGTCGCGTGATCCCGGCATCGCTGACAGAGTTGGTTCCATCGTCGCCGACGAATAGTCACCGCGCCACGGTCTCACGGCCGAGGACTCGTTGACGTACCGGATATTGAAGTTCAATCTAAGAATGCTTTGTCAGGTCACCCTTATGATCGCTCGCGATCGGGTTCAGCATCGTGGTCCGAGTTCTGTGGTCAGGTTCAGTTCTCGAACCCGCAGATTGGATAACGGGAACTTGCAGCGTATCAGGTTACCTGATACGCTGCGGTCCTAACGTTGGCTCATCCGGTTGCGGGCCGAAGGGTTAAGGAGTCAGTAATCGACTCAGCTGTGACGTGATGTTCCCTTCGCCATGCAGTTTGGAGTTGCGCCACTCGGACACAGGGGAGTTCAAATGACATCGATTTCGAGCGCAAAAACGGAGAACCGGTCACTCGGGACATGGGGTACGGTGCTCGCCGACGTTGATGGTGACGGCATCGGGTGGGTGACCTTGAACCGGCCCGAAAAGCGTAATGCGATGAACCCGAAACTTAACGAGGAGATGCTTGACGTCCTAGACGTCATTGAATGTGACGATAGCGTCAGGGTGCTCGTTCTTACCGGAGCGGGCGAGTCCTTCTGCGCGGGAATGGATTTAAAAGAGTATTTCCGTGAGGTTGATGCCGGTGGACCAATAGCGCGAATTCGCTCTCGCCGGGCGTCAAACGAGTGGCAGTACCGCCGTCTGATGTTCTTTGCCAAGCCCACCATCGCCATGGTTAATGGGTGGTGTTTCGGCGGCGCATTCACGCCACTGGTTGCGTGCGATCTTGCGATCGCTGCCGAGGACGCGATCTTTGGACTTTCGGAAGTTAACTGGGGCATCCCACCGGGGTCCGTGGTGTCGCGGTCGCTTGCGGAAATGATCCCAGCCCGAGACGCAATCTATTACATCATGACGGGCAAAACCTTCACCGGTGCCGAGGCCGCCGCCATGCGACTGGTCAACGAGGCAGTCCCGAGCGAGCGGCTGCGAGAGCGCACGACTGAATTGGCGAAACACGTCGCGTCGATGAACCGTACAGTTCTCGAGGCGGCGAAGACCGGGTTCAAACGGGCGCGTTCAATGGAGTGGGAGACCTCGGAGGAATATCTGTACGCCAAACTCGACCAGTCAATCGCGAACGACCCCGAACACGGGCGTGAACAGGGAATGAGCCAGTTCCTCGACGACAAGACGTTCCGGCCGGGCCTAGGAGCCTATAAGCGTGACTAGTGCGTCGCCCGACTCGCACAGGGTTTCTCGCAAAGCGATTGAACGCCTGCTTCACCCGCGGTCCGTCGCCATTGTTGGCGCATCCGATGTGACAGAATCAATCGGCGGTGCACCGATTGCCCTGATTGACCGCTTCGGTTACGTTGGGGACGTTTATTGCGTTAGCCGCACCCGTACCCAGATCAACGGGCGGCCGTGCATTGATTCGATTGAGAGTCTCCCGTACGGAGTCGACGCGGTCATCCTCGCGATCCCGAGGTCCGGCGTACTTGAAGCCGTCGCGGCAGCGGGGCGCCGAGGGGTTGGCGGTGCTGTTGTCTTCTCTTCTGGTTATGCGGAAGCTGATTCGAACGGCGCCGCCCAGCAGTCTGAGCTAGCAGCCGCGGCGATGAAATATGACCTTGCCCTCGCGGGACCTAACTGTCTGGGCCTCATAAATTTCACGGAATCCATTCCATTGACATTTGGAGACGCGTCGCCGAATCGTCGCGTCGGTGGACCCAGCCTTGCCGTTATTTCGCAGAGTGGTGCGATGTCGTTGGCCCTTACCTATGCGGCAATGGCTCAAGACATTACGTTGAGCTACACCATCTCAACCGGCAACGAGGCGGCTCTTGGCATCGAGGATTATCTTGGCGTAATCCTTGGTGAAGAAGGCGTCCGTGCGGTGGCGCTCCTCATCGAGCAGATCCGAAGACCAGCGGAGTTCATCGAGTTGGCACGAGTCGCGCGTCAGCGTGGGGTCGCATTGTGTGTTCTTCACACTGGGCGTGGTGCTCGTGCGCAGGCGGCCTCGCTCTCGCACACGGGTGCAATTGCCGGAGACCAGGAGGTTATGCGAGCGGTGCTCGCCCGCGAAGGCGTGTTGTTCATCGATTCGCTTGACGAACTCATCGATACGGTGTGCCTCTTGGTCAAGTGCCCGGTGCCACGTGCGTATGGCGTCGGGTTCATGACTGACTCGGGTGCTGCCAAGACGTACGCCATCGACGTGAGTGACGACATCGGTCTCCTGCTCCCAGAATTGTCTCCGCCCAACCTACGGAAGCTGGCGAAAGAGTTACCTGAGTACGCGATTGCCAGCAATCCAGTGGACATTACGGCAATGGGACTCAACGATCCAAGTCTTTACGGACGGGTCGCATCGTCGCTACTGAGCGACGACGAGGTGGGTTGCCTTGTTGTCTCTTCAATGCCAGGTTCGGCGTTGCAAGGCACTCAACAAATCGAGGCGCTGTTGCCGGTACTCGCCGCGGCCGACAAGCCGGTGATCTATACCATCATGGGAGGTCAGTCACCGCTGCCTGCGGAGAACACGCTCAAGATCCTCGATGCCGGCCTGCCCCTATTTCGCTCTCCCGAACGTGCGCTTCGCGCTGCGCGAAACGTGATGACACGTTTGCGTACGGTGAACGAAGCGGATGCTCGCGTCGCGCCTCGCCAATATGGGGCTCTCGATGTTGGTTCCAGCGAGGTGATACGCGAACACGAAGCCAAAGAAATACTCTCGCGTGCGGGCTTGCGTGTTCCTGCGGGTGAACTGACCACCGATTTGCGTTCCGCTGAGGCAGCAGCAGCGAATCTCGGCTACCCCGTAATGTTGAAGATCGTCTCAGCGCAGATAGTCCACAAGAGCGACGTCGGCGGCGTCGCCGTCGTAACCAACAAGAGCGAGCTCGAGCGAGTCTTCACGGAGATGCTCGCTCGGATTCGCGCGTCGTTGCCCGATGCCGTCGTAGACGGTGTTCTCGTCGAAAAGGTGGTCAGCGGGGGAGTTGAGATTATTATCGGCGCGCGCCGGGACGCCAACTGGGGCGAGACCGTTCTCATTGGCCTCGGCGGAGTCTGGGCGGAATTCGTGAAGGACGCTGTCGTGATTGCGGCGGATGCGGACCGAAACGAAATTCTCACGGCGTTCGACTCGTTACGCGGCTCCTCGACGATGCGCGGCGCTCGAGGAGCAGACGCGTCTGACATTGACGCTCTCGTGAGTGCGGTCGAGCTTATTGGCGGTATTCTCCGTGCGACACCCCAGTGCGCGGAAATCGAGGTGAATCCGCTACTGGTGCTGCCCAATGGCGGAGGTGTCATTGCGCTCGACGCGCTCATCGTCATGCAGGCGTAGCGTGAATTCGCAGTGCAGGCCACGTGCGACGGCAACGTCTCGCAAAGTACTCGCGACGGACCTCCACTGGTCGTCGCCTTTTTCACGTGGAGTACCCAACGAACGGGTAGTTCGGACCGAGGGGTTATGGCGGAGGCGTCAGATTGCGAACGCAACGATTCAATAGTTGTTGCAGTTTCAACGGTTCTGTGCCGTGGAAGCCATTGAGCATCTGCTCTTCGAGTTGATCTACGGCACCATCACAGGACTCAAGAAGTACTCGACCCGTGTCAGTGAGATTAATTCGAAGAATCCTGCGGTTGGATTGGTCGGGGACACGTTCGATATATCCCATTTTTTCAAGTTCCGTAACTGTTTGATGCGCGGATTGCGGCTTAATAAATGATCGAACCGCGAGTTGCGCCGACGACATACCCGGCCTTATCCGCAACACACTGAGAGCGGTGTATTGGGTCGTCGACACGCCGTTTTGCCGACAGATCTTTTCTAGGCGAGCGCGTACCGCTAATTCCAGTTGTTTCACGACGTAAATGGTCCGTGGGGACGCGCCGGTGGTCACGATCGTGTCAGTCCCTTCTTGGAGAATTCGAGCAGTCCTCTGGTGTATATCAGTTTACCTGATACTTTGCGTCTCCGATCGACGCT
This sequence comes from Acidimicrobiales bacterium, assembly GCA_049519675.1. GTDB lineage: Bacteria > Actinomycetota > Acidimicrobiia > Acidimicrobiales > RAAP-2 > RAAP-2. Next base: position 16,846 of record JBEKQN010000041.1, read on the forward strand.
GGAGCGAACGCCTCGACCCGAGTGATGGACAATTGCCAGGGTGCCTTAGCCCGAAGTTGGGTTCACCAGAATCCGGCCCCGGGTTTCGCCTTTTCTGACTATCTCGAGGGCGTCCGCGACGTGACCTAGCGACACCTCGCGATCGACGAGCGGCGCGAGGTCAACCTGGTGTGCGATCTGACCCAGCGCCGTCCACACCCGCGAGCGAGTACTCGCGGTCGCCTCGACGGCGTCGATACCGAGCAAACTCACCGCACGCGTGATGAACGGATAGATGCTCGTCGTGAGATCGGTTCCGGCGACGAGTCCGCTGGACGCCACCGCGGCGCCGTAACGCAGCGAGCGAAGTATGTGGTGCAGCGTGTCGCCGCCGATGCAGTCAATGGCGCCAGCCCAGCGTTCACTGGCGAGCACACGGTCGGGCTTGTCACTGATCTCGTCGCGCCCGATGACGCGCGTCGCGCCGCGTTCTTCGAGCCAGGATGACTCCTGAGGCGAGCCAGTCGAAGCCACGGCGGAGTAGCCGCGTGCTGCCAGAAAAGTGATCGCGAGCGATCCGACGCCGCCCGTGGCCCCCGTCACGAGCACCTCGGCACCCGGGGCGAGGCCGTGCGACTCGAGGGCCAGCACGCTCGCCATGGCGCTGAAGCCAGCGGTGCCGATCACCATGGCGTCGTGCGTGCTCACGGAGTCGGGCAGGACGTTGATGAATCGCGCGGGGGCGTACACGTACTGCGCGAAACCGCCGTCGCGTCCAACCCCGAGGTTGCCCCCGTGCACCGCCACCCTGGTTCCCACGGTGAGATTCGGATCTGGCGACTGGGTGATGACACCGGCGGCGTCGACACCGCCCACCAGGCTCGGCACACGGCGCACCCGACTCTCGGCCATCGCGACGAGCGCATCCTTGTAGTTGACGCCGCTGAAGTCCACCTTGACCAAGACGTCGTCACTGTCCGAGGCGTGTGGCTCAACTTCGGTAGTAGTCAGGGTCAACTGACCGTCCAGATCACTGACCACGAATGCCCGCATCAACCCAGATTACGGCCGTGAGGAGAGGCGCCTAATACCATGGCCTCATGACCATCCTCACGCTCCAAGGCCATCCCACGTGGGTCCAGATCGCAAAGAAGAGCGCACCGACGATTGCGTTGTTGCACGGGGGCATGAGTAGTAGCGCCAGCATGCTGCGTTCGATCGGACCGGGACTCTCGAAGCATTACCGCATCGCGGCCTTCGACCGACGGGGTCACGGGCGAACGGCCGACACCTCGGCGCCTTTCTCCTATGACACGATGGCTGACGAGACCATCGCCTTCTTGGAGTACCTCGCGAGGCCGGCGCATGTGGTGGGCCACAGCGACGGCGGGGTTGTGGCGCTGCTCGTTGCTCTTCGCCGTCCGGACCTCTTGCGCCGCGTGGTCGTGATTGGGGCCAACTATCACTTCAACGGGCTGCGACCCTATGAGGACTTCGCGCTTGAGGGGCCGGATTTTGACCAGTGGGCTCAGTCGTTCGCCGCGATCTCGCCCGACGGCATTGAACACGCCCGAGCCGTGGCCGAAAAGACCGTTCGCCTACTGCGCACGGAGCCCACCTTGGTCACCGCCGACCTCGCCACCATCTCGGTTCCGGTGCTCGTGATGGCGAGCGATGACGAGCCCATACAGCTCGAACACACGTGCTCGCTCTACGAGTCGATCCCCGATGCGGAGTTGGCCATCATCCCGGGCACGTCGCACGCCATGTTGAAGGAGCGCACGAAGGCGAGTGTCGGCATCATTCATCATTTTTTGCGCTCGACGTGGCCGCCAGTCACTCAAGACCCGATTCGGCGAGCACCCTGAGAATACTTGGGGTTTCGGAGGGTTGGGCGGGTAAACCGGGCCTCTGGTTTTGCTATTGATAACTACACTGAATGCCATGTTGGCGCGTCTCTCGAACGTGCGCACTTCATGCGTGAACTGGTGGACGGCGCTCAGTGGCCTCAGTAGTGACGCCGTGCTGTACCTGCTCTCGGCTGTCTTCGCCCTCGTGCTGGGCTGGCGGTCGGACCAGGCAGCGCAGTGGCAGTGGGGGTACCTCGCCTTCGCGCCGTATTTGGTGGCGGCACTCCTGGCGTGGTTGTTGAGTCATCGCAGCGTGCGCCGCGTGCTGAGCGCGCGAGTCGGGATAGTCGCACTGGTCATGCTCGGCACGGTCGTCATCCCCTTAGGCCTCGAAGCCCACTGGCGTCACGCGCAACCCGAAATCGGGGTCATCGCCCGTTCGGCCACCAGCGTGAGCAAGGGTAAGGACCCCTACCGCTCGTACATGCACGACGGCCACTTGGTCGACGAGATTCCTGGGAAACCGGCGTACGAATCGTTCTTTCCCTACTTTCCGCTGATGAGCGTCTTCGGGCTGCCCACGGCGCTCACGCACAAGGGCAAGGGCCTCACCGATCCGCGCATCGTCATGTCACTGATGACGTTGATGGCGAGCGCGCTCGCGCTGGGACTACTGCGCACGTCAAAGGAGAAGAAAATCCGCATTGCGCAGGTCCTAATGGCGCTGCCAACGGGAGCCCTGTTCCTTTCGACCGGTGGCGACGACATGCCGATACTCGCGCTGTTGCTCCTGGGCGTGGTTGCCCTTCAACGACGTTCCAACTATTTGGCGGGAGTCAGCTTCGGCGTGGCCGCCGCGATGAAATTGACCGCGTGGCCCATGGCCGCGGGCGCTCTCTTGGTCGCACGCGAGCGAGACGGACGGCCCGCGTGGAAGAAGGTCGGCCTCATCATTGTGGTCATTGTCGTGGCCACGGTGACGCCGTTCGTCCTGCACGCGCCGGGCGCGTTCGTGTCAAACGTCTTTGCCTTCCCCCTGGGGCTGGCCGGTGTCAGCTCACCGGCCGCGAGTGCGCTGCCGGGCCACATTCTCGGCAACTGGTGGCATCCCTTTACGCACATACTCGAACCCGTGACCTTCGTGCTGGGTGGCTACTTACTCGCCCGGTACTCAAGGAAGCACTGGCCGCTCACGTTGTCCCAACTGCTCGGAGTGTTAAGCGTCGTCATGCTGGTCTTGATGTGCGTTGCCTCGGCGACCCGCATTGGCTACGTGATCTACCCGCTGAACTTTGCGCTGTGGTCGTGGGTCTGTCAAGACACGACCGTCAAGACGCTCGAACTGGTCTAGACGGCGCCGGAGTTTTGGTAGATCGTATAGGTCCAGTGCGCCGTCGACTTGGTTGACGATTGCACGGTGATGCCCACCACCCAATAGAAACTGTCTGATCCGGCCTTTTGAAAAAGCAATTGTGGCGCGCCGTTGCTCGCACCCTTAGAAAACAGGTTCCAACCCCGGGCTTCCAATTGGGTTGTGTAGTACTTGAGCAGGGCGGCGGGACTGGCCTGGGTAACGAGCGGTCGGAAGCAATCGAAGTCACCGGCGCCCTCGTTGGGCAGTTGCGCGGGCCCGGTTGACCGGGTTGTCTGGGGCACCAGTAGAGCGTCAGCGATGTTGGCCGGAGGGTTGTCGGGCTGCTGACAGTTCTGAAGGATGACGCCCGACGACGCAGTCGCGAGTCCGCCCACGATGTTGGGCACGGTGGTCGTTGTGGTCGCGACGCCCTGGTCCGACACCAAGTTGATGATCATGAAGCTGCCCAGCACGACGACGGCCAAGATGACGACGGAGGCGGCCGGCCAGATGCTCGTCGTGGTCGTGAGCGGCGGTTTGCTGGCGTCGCTCACGGGTTCCAGCCTAAGTGGTCGATGGGACCGCGCCCCTGGCCCAGTTGCCAGGCCTTGGCGCCGTTGAGCGCCGAGAGCACAAATGCCTTGGCGTCGCGCGTCGCGTCCGACGCCGAGCGCCCGAGTCCGAGTCCGGCGCATAGTGCCGCCGACAGCGAACATCCAGTGCCGTGATCATTGTTCGTGTCGACCCGAGCGGCGTCGAAGACGGTCACTTCGTCGCGACCCACCAGCACGTCGGGCGTGCGTTCGCCCGTCAATGTCCGCGCGAAGTGTCCGCCCTTGACGAGCACATACTGCGGTCCCATCCCGAGCAGCGTCTGCGCGAGCGAGACCATGTCCTCTAAGTTCGTGACGTCGTGCACGTCGACACGACACAGCACCGCGGCTTCGTGGATGTTGGGCGTCACGACGTAGGCGAGCGGCAACAGCGCGTCGCGGTAGGACTCGGCTCCGCCGTCTGCCATCAGCGCGTGTCCGCTCGTTGAGACGAGTACTGGATCGACCACCAGGTAGGGGAGTCGTCCGCTGCGCGCCAGTTCCGCGACGCGAACGACTGTGGCGGCCTGGGCCAACATGCCCGTCTTGACCGCGACCACCGAAAAGTCATTTATCACCGACTCGACCTGGGCGACGACGATATCGGGGTCGATAGCGAGCACCGCGCCCACGCCGAGGGTGTTCTGGGCCGTGACGGCCGTGATGGCACACGTGCCGTGCATCTCGAAGGCACTGAAGGTCCGTAAGTCCGCCTGGATGCCGGCCCCGCCGCCGGAGTCCGATCCGGCGATGGTGAGGGCGGTGAGGGGTTGCACTGTTTCAACCTTAATGATGAAGCCCAATTGGTTAGTACGCTGGACCTTGTGTCCGAGTCCTTTTGCGTTGGTTCACTGACGTCGCCGTCGCGTCTCGTCATGGGTACGGGCGGGTTTCGTTCGATGGACATCCTTGACGCCTCGTTGGTCGTGAGCGAAGCCACGATCGCGACGGTGGCGTTACGCCGGGTTGACCCAAATGTGGAAGGGTCCATCTACGACCTGCTGGAGCGGCGCCATTTTTCGTTGCTGCCGAACACGGCCGGTTGTTTCAGCGCCGTCGAAGCGGTCAAGGTCGCCGAGCTCGCCCGTGAAGCGTTCTCGACCAACGCCGTCAAGCTCGAGGTCATTGGCGATGACGTCACGTTGCTGCCCGACACCTCCGAGACCCTGGTCGCCGCGCAACATCTGGTCGAAGACGGATTTGAAGTGTGGGCCTACACATCGGACGATCTCATCGTCGCCCAGCGTTTGGAGCAGCTGGGCTGCGTCGCGGTGATGCCCCTGGGTTCGCCCATCGGCTCGGGGCTCGGTATCCGCAATCCGCACGCGATATCACTCATCTGTGAGCGCATCAGCGTGCCGGTACTGCTCGATGCCGGCGTTGGCACCGCCTCGGACGCGGCCCTGGCGATGGAGTTGGGCTGTGACGGGGTCCTGGCGGCCTCGGCCATAAATAGGGCTCTGGACCCGGTAATGATGGCCGAAGCCATCCGTGACGCGGTGCGCGCCGGGTACCTGGCCTACCGTGCAGGCCGTATTCCGCCCCGACTTCACGCCGAAGCGTCCTCCCCGGCGCTCGGCCGCCCAGATTTATTCGTTGAGTAGCCCGTCGCGTAACTACACTCGTGTAGTACATCGCGGTAATCTGGACAAGCCTCGGTCGGGAGGGACTACGTATGGCAGATTCTCTTACTACTGGATTTAGTGGCCCTACGGTATGTCGCCTCACCGGCGTGACCTACCGTCAGTTGGACTACTGGGCGCGGACCAATTTGGTGACGCCCTCAATCACCCCCGCCACGGGCAGCGGGTCCAAGCGTGCCTACAGCTACGGCGACGTCCTGGAAATAAAAGTCATTAAGTCGTTGCTCAACTCTGGGCTCTCACTGAATCGCACTCGACAGGCCGTTGAGTGCCTGCGCAGTGCCTTGGGCGCCGATCTCGCCTCCTCAAGTCTCGTCATGAGCGACTCGGGCTCGGTGCTCGCCAAGAGCGACGGCGACCTGGTTGACCTGCTGCGCGGCGGTCAGGGTGTCTTCAACATTGTTCCACTGGCGGGCGTGGTCGCCGAACTTACGACCATGATTCGCAGCATTCAGAACGTGACGTCGGAGAAGGAGACCCTCACGGCGTGAACAACCAGGCACCGAGCGAGGAGTCTCGCCGTCGGCACCCCAGTGTTGTTGTCTCGGAAAATGCGTTGTTTGCTCACCCCAGCGAACGTGTCTTTGCGAGCCTGCTCAGCCTCTACGGAATTGAGTGGGTCTACGAACCCATCGAGTTTCCGCTCGCGTGGAACGAAGACGGTCAACCCGTGCGCGGTTTTCGCCCGGACTTCTTCCTGCCGGCCCGACACCTCTTCATCGAGATGACGGTGCTCGACCAACGCTCGGTCACAAAAAAGAATCAGAAGATTCGCCTGTTTCGCGAGCTCTACCCCGAAGTCGAACTGATCGTGGTCTACCAGCGCGACTTCAACGCGCTGATCCTGCGCCACGGTCTTCACGCCGCGCCCGCAGCATAGGCTGAAACCCATGAGTGATCGGCGTCCTTTTCTCTTCGACACTCACGTCGAACTGGGCGCCAAAATCGTGCCCTTCGGCGGGTGGGAGATGCCACTGCAGTACGCCTCCGGGACGGTGAAAGAGCATCTGGCCTGTCGACACGACGCCGTTGTTTTTGACGTGAGTCACCTAGGCACCGTGCGCTGTGACGGCGCGACCATGTTTGACGCACTGCAGGCAACACTGACCAATGACCTCACGAAGATTGCCCCCGGTCGCGCGCAGTACACGCACTTGCTGAACGACGACGGCTTTGTCGTTGACGACATCATCGTGTGGTGGGTGGGTGAAAACGAATTCGACGTCATGCCCAACGCGTCCAATACGTCCGGCGTGACGTCGGCGTTGCCCGGCGTCGACGTCACGTCAGAGCGGTGCGTTTTGGC
>JBEKQN010000042.1:0-15084 GCA_049519675.1 Acidimicrobiales bacterium
CGTCGAGCGAGCGTTGGGCGTGGCGCACCGAACGACCTACCTCATCGCGCTCGATCTGCGCGCCGAAGACGAATTGAGTCAGTAACCTCTTCCGATGGGTCGCTTCTATATCACCACCCCGATTTATTACGTCAACGATGCGCCCCACGTTGGTCACGCGTATACGACGGTGAACGCGGACGCGCTCGCGCGCTGGCATCGCCTGATTGGCGACGAGACGAAGTTCTTGACCGGCACCGACGAGCACGGCCAGAAGGTCGCTGACGCGGCCGCCAATCAAGGTTTTTCTCCCCACGAATGGACCGATCAGACCTCGCTGCGCTTCCGCGAGGCGTGGGACGCGCTCAACATCAGTTACGACGACTTCATTCGTACTACCGAGCCACGCCATTACGAGAGCGTGCAGAAATTTCTCACCGCCATCTACGACAACGGCTACATCTACAAAGACGTGTACGTCGGTCTCTACTGCGTGAGTTGCGAGGACTACTACACGATTGAAGCCAGTGACAACGGTAGATGCCCGGTGCACGGGACTGTGCTCACGCAGATGGAAGAAGAGAACTGGTTCTTTCGACTCAGTGCATTTGAAGATCGGCTGCTCGAACACTACGAAGCACACCCCAACTTCGTCACCCCCGAAACTAAGCGCAACGAGGCGCTTTCCTTCGTCAAGGGTGGCTTGAGGGACATTTCCATTACGCGCACGTCAATTGACTGGGGCGTGCCCGTGCCCTGGGACGAGCATCATGTGTTCTACGTGTGGTACGACGCACTGATTAACTATTTAACGGCCATCGGCTACGGAAGTGACAGGGATGAGGTGGCCAAGTGGTGGCCCCACTCGCACCACCTCATTGGCAAGGAGATCATCCGCTTTCACTGCGTGTGGTGGCCGGCGATGTGCATGGCGGCGGGGCTGGATCCGGTGTCGCACGTCCAGGTACACGGATGGCTCTTGGTAGGCGGCAAAAAGTTGTCAAAGACAATGGCCGCCCAAGGAGAGGTGAAGTTGACTGATATCTCACCGGTAGTGCTCACCGACGAATACGGCGTCGATCCAATTCGTTACTATCTCCTGCGAGAGACTGCCCTGGGCAATGACGGGGATTTCTCTTTAGAGGGAATTGTTCAACGGTTCAATACCGACCTGGCCAATAACCTGGGCAACCTGGTGGCTCGAGTAAGTGCGGTGGTCTCTTCAAAGTGCGCAGATATCGGCACGGCACCGCAATCCGACGCAGCGCTACGAGTCGATGCGCAAAAGGCGATTGCGGAAACGAGCGCGGCGTGGAACCGGTTTTCCCCCCAGGGCGCATTAGAGGCCACGTGGAGCCTTATCGGCGCGACGAATGCGTACCTCGAGCAGATGGCCCCGTGGAAAATGAATCCCGGTCCGGAGGTGAACGATGTGATGGGAAACGCGTTGGAGGCAATTCGTCTCGTCGCAATTCTTGCCTCGCCGGCCATGCCCACCATTTGTCAGGAGATATGGAGGCGCATTGGATTGAGCGGAAGTCCAATCGATCGACTTTTTGACGAGAGTGCGAAGTGGGGTCTCTATCCCGGGGGACTCACCATTTTTCGAGGTCATCCGCTCTTCCCACGTATCAAGAGTGACGAGTGAGTTTCTGGACCGACGCCCACTGTCACCTGCAGGACCAGTTTCTCTCTGACGACATGGTGGCAAAAAGCGCCCAGGCGACCCTGGAACGGGCCTACAACAATGGGGTTGATCGAGTGGTCGTCATCGGGACCGACGCTGTCACGTCCGGCGAAGCCCTTGCGATTACTGGCCTTGAGAGTCCCGTGGAGGTGTACGCCACCGTGGGGCTGCACCCCCACGATGCGAGCCACGATATCGAGCCCATTTTGGAGCTGGCGAGGGCCGGACACCCCCGTCTGGTGGGGATCGGGGAGTGCGGATTCGACTATTTCTATGAACATTCGCCACGTTCGGCCCAACGAAGCGCGTTCGTCACCCAGATCGCCCTCGCCAAGGAGCTCAACCTGGCGCTCGTGGTGCACACCCGCGATGCGTTCGACGACCTGTGCGACGTATTTAAGAGCGATGGCGCACCACCTCGCACGGTGATCCACTGTTTCACCGGAACGCCCGATGACGCCGAGCGCTGTTTGGAGCTTGGCTGCGACATTTCTATTTCGGGAGTCGTGACGTTCAAGAATGCCGACGCGTTGCGCGACGCGACGCGACTCGTGCCACTGAGTCGACTCCACGTTGAAACCGATAGCCCCTTCCTCGCACCCGTACCGCATCGTGGTCGAGTGAATGAACCGGCGTTCGTGAGTGTCGTTGGTCAGTTTGTGGCCGAACTTCGCGGCGACGACGTCGAAACGATGCGAGCGGCGACCTCGGCCAATTCGGCCCGGCTTTTTAAACTGCCCGCACGATAAATATCTTCTGACTAGGTGTTTCGCGCACCGGAGAGTTTTTCTGGGCGTTTTTGGCCTCCCTTGCTAGCGTTGCCCTAGGAAAGTTTGAAAACGAGCCATTGTCCTGGCGGAGGGTGGATATCTGAGGGCAACATTCCGACGGACGTTTCTTGGTCCGTTGTCGCTTTTGACCGTGATGAGCCTGCTGGCGATCTCACTGGTTCTCTCTACGTCTCCGGCGGGGGCGTCATCGTCGCACGCCCCCGTGCGAATGCCCAACGTCGTGGGACTCTCGCGCGCGCAGGTCTACGCCGTCATGCACCGTGACGCGCTGTATTTCTCGACCAAGGGTCCCGGCAGCCAACACGCCACGTGGCGCACGGTGGCGGCCCAGTCTCCCGCCCCCGGAAAACTGGTTGCCTGGCACTCGACGGTGAGCATCACGACGTCGATGGCGGCCTATCACGGACGGCGCGCCGTACCCCGCCTGATCGGGCTTTCGAGGGCCCAGGTCTACGCTGCCATGAGGCGTGCCCATCTCTTTTTCACCACCCGAGGGCCCGGAAGTGCAGGCGGCACTTGGGTTGTAGCGCGACGCCAGTCGCCGGCGGCGGGCACCATGGTCCCCTGGCATTCCAACGTGATCGTCATCACGAGCCTCACGCGTCCCAAATCGGTCGTCAAGGTCACCCGTAAGCCTCGGCCGAAGCCCAAGCCAAAACCGACGCCAACTTCGACGTCGACAACGTCGACGACGAGCACGACGTCGACGACGACCACCACGTACCCGGGTGAGCCAACCACGTCCACGACGTCGACCTCGAGTACCACGTCAACGACAAGTACGACGTCGACCACCACCACCACCATCAAACGCTCCAAGGCGCGCGACTTCCGCGTGGGCATCGCGACCTGGTACAACTTCGTCCCGGGACGATGCGCGACGTGGTACCTGCCGCTCGGCACACGCGTCACGGTTCGCGACCTCGCGACCGGCAAGTCAATCGTCTGTCGCGCGACTGACCGCGAAGGCACGCACGGCGACCGGGTGGTGGACCTGTCCGAAACGCAGTTCGCCGAGCTCATGCCGCTCTGGCGAGGTGTGATTCGTGTCAAAGTCTCTTGGTGACCCACACCCGCACCGAACTGGTGGCGCTGCTCGAGACCCACGGCCTTAAGCCCTCGCGCGCCCTGGGTCAGAACTTTGTCGTTGACCCCAACACCGTTCGGCGCATCGCGCGTCTGGCCGATGTTGGACCGGGCGACCTCGTCGTAGAAATTGGCGCCGGGCTGGGATCGCTCACCCTCGCACTCGCAGAGACCGGGGCCGAGGTGCTGGCAATGGAAGTCGATCGCTATCTCGTTGAGCCCTTGCGATCGGTCGTGGAACCCCACGGCGTGCGCGTGGTGCAGGCTGACGCCCTGCACGCCAACTATCGCGAGCTGCTCGGCGGCCGCGAGGCGGTGGTCGTTGCCAACCTTCCCTACAACGTGGCCACACCGCTGGTGCTGCAAATTCTCGAAACTCAACCGTTGATCACGCGCATGCTCGTCATGGTCCAAAAAGAGGTGGGCGAGCGATTTGCGGCCCACGCGGGCGACGAGGCCTACGGTGCGGCGTCGCTGCGCGTGCAGTACTTCGCCGAGGCGCGAGTGGTGGGAAAGGTCGGTCCGAGCGTCTTCTTGCCCAAGCCCAACGTCGATTCGGCGTTGGTATCGATCCTGCGCCACGACCAGGTTCGAATCAGCCCATCCCAGGTGAGCGAATCGGCCCTCTTCGAGGTGATTCGTACGGCGTTCGGGCAACGGCGCAAGATGCTGCGTCGTTCGCTGGCGGGTTGGGCCAGTGAGGGGGTCTTTGAGCGTGCTGATATTGCCCCCACCCGTCGGCCCGAGGAGTTGACCCTAGAAGAGTTCGCTCGTCTGGCGGCCGCGCGATGATCGCGCTTCGCGCGCCGGCCAAATTGACGTGGTTCCTAGAGGTGACCGGGCGTCGCGAGGATGGCTACCACTGGCTTCGAAGTGAAATGCTGACGATTGATCTCTCGGACTTATTGGTGATCGACGAGAACGAAGAGTATCTGCGAGTATTTAACCCTTACAAAGAACTGGTGCCCGAAAATGAGACCAATCTGGCTGCCCGGGCGTTGGCACTGGTCGATCGCCGCGCCGGCGTCACAATTGAAAAGGCCATACCGGTTGGCGGTGGGCTGGGCGGAGGCAGCGCCGACGCCGGTGCGGTATTGCGCTGGGCCGGCGGGGTCAGTGCCGAGGCGGCGCTCACTTTGGGCGGCGACGTGCCCTTCTGTCAACTCGGTGGTCGGGCGATAGTGGAAGGCGTCGGGGAACTCTTGACGCCGCTCGAGTATGAAAAGCGGCTCTTCACGTTGATCATGCCGGATTTTGGCGTGAGCACTGGCGATTGTTACCGCGCCTACGACGAGTTGACCGACAGCGGCTGGAAGGCCACCGGTGCGAACCACCTCGAAGAAGCGGCCCGGGTGGTCGAACCGCGTTTGGCGCGAAGCATGGACTGGCTTCGAGCAGAACTGGGCCAGGAGGTTCATTTGGCCGGTTCGGGCTCCACGATGTTTGTTGAGGGAGCCGTGGGTCCCGCACATTCGCAGATGACGGGTCCCGAAGGCACTCTGCAGTTGCTCCAGTCAGTTACGACGCCCGCGGAGGGCAGAAGCTAACTATTTACCGGCGGCGCGACGCTGGAAGCGGGTTCGCTTCAGCATCTTCTTGTGCTTCTTCTTGCGCATGCGCTTTCGGCGCTTCTTGATTAGTGATCCCATGGCTCGTAGAACCTTACTAGGTTTCCAAAGAGGCCAAAATGGAGCCGTTTGTGCGCCAGGTTACGACTGGTCGATCACGCGCTCGATGCGCAGGGCTTGGCGAGGACATCCCCGCACCGCGTAACGCGCGGATTCCAGGGCGGCGACGTTGGCGTAGGGCGTGGGCGTTTTCACGATTATCGGGTAGCCCCACTCGTCCATTTCGACGAGTTCGGGGGCCAATTCGTGGCAGTGCCCGTAGCCGTCGCACAGGATCGGATTGACCTTGAGTAGAAACCCGCCCGAACGACGCCTCACAGCCATTGCAATTCCTCTTCTCGCTCGAGCGACGGCACGGGAACGAAATGAGCCGGCGACGTGGACCCGGGACAGGGCAGGTGTTTGATGTGTTGGTCGAAATCGGAGGCGAAAACTCGGAGAGCGGAACGGACGAACCGAACGACGCCGTCGGGGTGGTGGCAGGCGCCACGCCCATTTATCGCCTCGCAGCGTTCTATGAGGCGCTGGTGCGCGCCGGACGCGTCGGCCAATCCGCGCGTCAGCTGGGCGAGGTCGCTCGCCAGCGCGGGCAGTCCGAACGCGCATGGTCCGCACTGTCGCGCGCTCTCGTTGGCCATCCATCGGACCACCCGCTGGGTTTCGAGCACGCCGCAGCCGTGACGGGGAAGCACGACGATGACGCCCGCGCCCACGGCCGCACCAAGCGGATTGAGCGCCTCGTTGTCGTAGGCCACGTCAAGGTGCGCCGCATCGAGCCAATTTCCACCGTAACCGCCGAGCAGCAGGGCTTGGGGATCGCTGTCGGCATTGGCGGCGGCAAGGATGAGTCGAAGGGGAGTGCCCAGGGCGACCTCGAGCACCGTGGGATGAGCTAATGCGCCGGTCACCGATACCAACGTCGATCCGGGGCTCTGCGGCGTACCCAGGCCACGGAACCAGCCGGCGCCGTAGCGACCGATCAGTCCCACGTGGGCGCACGTCTCGGCATTGTCGACCAGCGCGGGCGCGTGACCAATCTTCAAGATCGAAGGTCGGTTCGGGCGATATTGGGGCAGGGACTCATTGTCGTTGAGCCAGTGGATGAGCGCCGACTCTTCTCCGGCGACGTAACGCCCCGGCAGCGTGCGCAACTCGATCAGCGCTTCGCGCTTGGCGCTGCGTTCGCGCTCGTGGATGGCCTGGTTGAGGTGGTTGATCGCCGTGGGATTGTCGCGAGCCACGCACACGTCGATACGCTCCGCACCGATCATCGACGCCAGGTATTCGGCTCCGTCGAGCACCAGATGGGGGTTCGACGACAGCAGCGATATTTCCTTGTGCGACGCCGGCTCACCTTCCATGGCATTGACCACGACCCACTTTCGACGACCGTGCTGTTCGCGCAGCAGCCGGACCTTTCGCGCCGTCGGAAACGCTGCACCACCTCGTCCCGTGAGGCCCGAGGCTTCGAGCTCGTCCAAGAGCGACGTCACTCGTTCGCGCGGCGCAAATGCCTCCTCGTGCTGGACCAGTGACAGTGGTCGCCGAGACGAGCCGTGCAACACGCGCGGCAGCACGTTCGCGTCAATCATTTTCGGCCCCGCTGCGCCTGCGCGCGCGGCTGACTCGGGAATGCTCGCGTCGTTGGGTCGCTCGGCAAGGGCGTATCGCTCGTCGCCAAGGGTGAGAGTGCCGTTCGACCTGACGCACGCGTGGGACGCGCGGCGTAGCGCCAGAGGGCCGCACCGATGACGACTAACGAACACACGATCACCAGTACTAATCCGGCGCCGTCTTTCGTGTCGGTGCCGGTCAGGTAGGCGTGCACGATGGACGCGATAAAGGCCAGCCAGCTGAACCAGTGGATAAAGCGCCACGAGCGGTTTTCGATGCGCGACTTCATGACGCTCGACACCAACACCGCGACCATGAGATCAAAACTGATCGCGCCCAGGGCGACGCCGACTCGTTTGAACTGTGACGTCATCGGCACCACGACCGAGATGATGCCCGTCGCGACGTAGCTGTCGACGATGGTGGTGAGCACGTGGATGAGAAGAAAAACCATCGCGACAATCGAAATCGATCGGTGTAGTTCGTTCAGTTCGAATCGCCCCACTATGGTGCCGCCAATGCGGTTCGAGACCAGCGTTCCGAGGGCGACCACCAGGGTGAAGAGCACCAGGGTGACGATGCCGGTGGCGCGGGTGGTGTACCAGAGGTAGGGGGAGGTGAGCGCAATCACGAGGGCCCATCTTCTGGGGGCCAGCCACCGACAAACTCCACTGCGCCGCCGTGTTGCACGAGCCGGGCCGACCATCCCGCTTGCGCGATGTGGTATCCCGCATCTTTTCCCCACAGCAGCGCCGCCGTGGCGAAGGCGTTGGCGCTGAGACAACTCTCGGCGCTGACGGTCGCGACCGCGTAGATGCCGGTGGCGAAGGAACCGGTGCGCGGGTCGACAATGTGGTTGGCCAACTGGCTACCAATCCGCCACGTTCGAGTGGTGGTTGATGACGTCGCGATGCCGCCGTTCTCGAGACAGACCCGTGGCTCATGCCCGCTCGCCACGAGGGTCTCGCCGATGCCGATGGCCCACGGTTCGGGTCCGTTCTTGGCGCGCACAGCCACGTCGCCACCGATTTCGACGACCACGCCGCCCGACTCGCCCACGTCAGTGGCGACCAAGTCCGCGACCATCGCTTTGGCGCTCGCTCCCAGGTCCAGTTGGCACAGGGGCGACAAGGTCACCGTGTGGTGCTCGCGGTCCAGAGCGACGGCCCCGAGGCCCAGAGGTTTTACCAAGGTCCGAGCGGTCGTCACGTCACGTTGTTGCAGTTCGTCGTAGTCGCAGTCATAACCCAGTGCGAGCAGCGCCGGTAGCACCGTCGGGTCACAGAGTCCGTTCGTCATGTGCGCAGCGCGCAACGCACCGTCGAGGGCTAACTCCAACGTGTCGCTGATTGGGTAGGTGCCGGCGCCCGCGGCGTTGAGCGTGGAGATCTCGGAACTCGGGTCAAAGCGATTGCACGCGGCGTCCACGGCGTTGATCCAGAACCAGAGGCGCTCTTGGGCGTACGCCATTTGCTCCTCGTGTTCGGTGTTGAGCGAACCAGTCAGTCCCCAAATGCTGAAGTTCATTACGGGCCTAGCTGCACGTGACGCCCCCGGATGGCTTGGAGTAACAGACGGTAGTGGTCGTGGTGGGCGCGGGCGTCGGGGCTGTGTAGGTGGTCGTCGTCGTGGGGCTCGTGCGTGTGGTCGTTGTTGTGGTGCCCGCAGGTTCGGTCGTGGTCGTTGTTGAGGGCACCGTTACCGGAATTAGTACTGGGGGTTTGGCATCACTCGAGATGAAACCGACCATTACCCCCGAGACCACGCCGGAACCTACAAAGACGGTTTGGGTGAGGCGTCGAACGCGCGCGAGGCGTCGATCACGTTGTTGGGGAGTGCGGGAGTGGGTTCTCATACGATGTTCCTGTACCTAAAGTCTGACGTGCTCGGGTAAGGGCGAACGAGTCACCAGGTAAGAAAATCCACAAAAGTAGCGAAATCGCCTACGTTTCGGACAATGTGGGCAAGGTAATCGTGAATCGGGCGCCACCCAGGGCAGGATCGGTATCGACGCTCACCGTGCCCTGCAGTTCCGCCACCACCTGGGCGACGATCGATAGGCCGAGTCCCGACCCGGGCAGCGCCCGTGCGGAGGCCGATCGCCAGAACCGGTCGAAGACGAACGCGCGGTCCTCTTCACTGATGCCCGGGCCGCTATCGCACACGGTGATGGTGCCGTCGCTGGTGCTCACGCAAATGGATCCACCACCGGGCGTGAACTTAACGGCGTTGGTGAGCAAATTGCTGAGCGCGCGCACGAGGCGGTCGCGGCGTCCCAGCACCATCGACGGCTCCACGGTGGCCTCAATAGTGATCTCACGTATGCGTGCGTACGTGCGCGCGGTGTCGACGCACTCGTCCACTATCTCGTCGAGGCGCAGTGATTCGAGCGGACCCTCGCTGCGTTCTCCGCGCGCGAGCTCGCCGAGGTCGGTCACCAGCGCCGCGAGTTCGTCGACCTGGGTGACCATGTCGTGGGTCAGTTGGTGTAGGTCCTCGGGACTGAGTTCGCTGGCGCGCGAGAGAACCTGGGCATTCGTGCGCAGCGACGTGAGCGGAGTGCGCAGCTCGTGGCTGGCGTCGACGACCAATTGGCGCTGGAGGGCCTGGCTGCTTTCGACGGTGCTGAGCAGCCGGTTAAAGACTCGTCGCAGTCGTCCCAGCTCGTCGACGCCGCCGGCGTCGATGCGGTGGCGCATGTCGTTGGTCTCGGCGACCTCTTCGATCTCGTTGGTCACCTCTTCGAGCGGGCGCAGGGCTCCTCGGGCGATGATGAAACCAAGTCCCAGGGCGAGCAGCACGCCCGCCGCGGCCACTATGAGCAGGGTGTCGAGCAGGTGTCCCAGCTCGTTCACTTGACCCGTGATGTCAACGACGAAGAGCTCGGCCGACGTCGTCGGCACGTCGCACAGTCCGCTATTGCAGCCCACCAGTGAGTTGGCCGGAAGGCCAATGATGAGTTCGCGGTACGAGTCGCCGCCGAACTGCACCGTGCGAATGACCTGCCCCCCTTTATTTTCGGCGATCTTATGAATCGTCGAGTCGATAGGCAGGTTGGACCTAGGGGTGGTCTGTCCGTTGGGCAACACGAGCTCAAAGTAGGAGCCGGTGTAGGGCGCGGTATCACCGAGGTGGTGACCGGGAGTCTGCGACGCCTGGATGAGGGACTGGTCGACCGAATTCATCAGGGCGTTTCGCGTGGTGAGAAACGACGCGAAGCAGGCAACGATGACCACGAAGGCCGCGACGCCGACCGTGGCGAAGATAACCCGCGAGCGAAAGGTCACGAGGTGCGCAGCGCGTACCCCACGCCGCGCACCGTTTGGATGAGCCGTTGCTCGCCGCCCTCTTCGAGCTTGCGACGCAGGTAGCCAATGTAGACGGCCAACGAGTTGGTGCCCGAGTCAAAGTTGTAGCCCCACACCAGGTCGAGGATCTGGTCGCGCGTCAGGACCTGGCGGGGGTGCTGGAGGAACAACTCGAGCAGATCGAACTCGATCTTGGTCAGTTCAATCGGCCGGCCGGCCCGTCGCACCTCGCGGGTCTGGGGGCTCAGGCTCAAGTCCTCGAAGCGCAGGACCATCTCTTCGCCGTCGCCGACGTTGCGCCGTCGCAGCAGGGCTCGTAGTCGCGCGAGCAGTTCGGCCAGGTCGAAGGGCTTGACGAGATAGTCGTCGGCGCCGACGTCGAGACCGGCCACGCGGTCATTCACCGCGTCGCGGGCCGTCAGCATGAGGATTGGCGTGGAATCGCCGGCCCGTCGGATACGCCGGCATATTTCCAGCCCGTCGATGTCGGGCAGTTGCAGATCGAGCACGATGGCGTCGGGCGCGCGCAGTTGAATCGAGCGCAGTGCCGCCGTTCCGTCCTCGAAGAGTTCGACGTCGTAGTTCTCCATGCGCAACGCTCGACCGAGCGCGGTGCGAATCGCGGCGTCGTCATCCACAATGGCGATGTAGGAGCTAGGAACGGATGAGGAGGTCACGGCTGGTCTTTCGTACGAAGATGGTCAGGCTCTAGTGTTGCGGGTGGGTATTAACCATCGCCAGTCATTCGCTAAGAATTTCTGAAGATTGTTATCTATTTGCTGTGGCGGGTAATTCAATTGGCAGAATGCCGGACTTTGAATCCGGTCGTTGGAGGTTCGAGCCCTCCCCCGCCAGCGAGGAAATCAGACACAGAACCGGTTGAGTAGCGCGGCCATCTCAATGGGGGCGTCGCCCTGGACTGAATGGCCCGCGCCTTCTACGTGCACGACGCTGGCCTGCGGGCAGCGTCGTAGCAATTCCTCTTCATCCTCGTCGTCGACGACGGAGCCCACCGCCATGCCGCGCAGCAGCGTGACGGGCACCGTGAGGTCTTCGAGCATCTGCCACAGGTCGCCCACCGGGGGAGCAGCGAGTGGGGGCGCCGGGTGTTGCTGGTGACGCCACACCCACGTGCCGTCGCTGCGTTCAATGGCGTTGTGACGAATGCCGCGGCGAAGCGATGAGACCGAACGGGTGGGATTGTGCGCGACGGTGCGCTCGAGCAGTGCGTCAAAGTCGTCAAAGGACGCCGGGCCGTTGATGAAGCTGGTGATGTGCTGGGCCTTGGCGGCGTTCACCCCCGGGGTGATGTCGACGAGCACCAGTGACGCAACGAGGTCTACACGCGCGTGGGCGACCATGATGGCCGTGAGCCCGCCCATGGACATGCCCACCAGCGGTCGAGGACCGTCGAGCAGTTGCTCGAGCGCGCGAGCCACATCAAGCGCGTGGCTGACCGTGGCCGATGCACCGAACGGCGAGGGGTCAGAGTGGCCGTGCCCGGGAAGGTCCAGGCTGACGAGCGGGCGCTGCATGGCGAGGGCCACGGTGTCGAACGTGTGGGCGTTCTGCGCTCCGCCGTGCAACATGGCCAGTTGGGGGTCACCGTCACCCCATTTGAGGCCGCTCAATTGGCGAAGTCCGTCGACGGCGACGAAGAAGCGTTGTACGTGCGGCACGACCACGTCGAGGCCCCACTCGCTGAGGTTCTCATGAAAGTACGAAAACTCGTCGTAGTTGTCGTGACTCATTTTTCGAATCGTCGAGCGCGGGTGCCCGTGGGGAAATGGTGGGAAAAGCTCGTCACGTTGGATCGCGGAAGACCGGGACCCCGCTGGGCTCCGCCTCGGGGGCCTTCAGCTGATCTGAGTGATCGCGCAGGTGTTGGAGCATCTTGCTCAGACTGGCCTCGGCCACGCAGACCACCGTGTCGGCGCCGCCGTAGTAGACGTGCACGGTGTCGCCGTCGTCGCGCAGGATCCAGCCGCAGGGAAAGACCACGCCCGGTACGTCGCCCATCTGCTCGTAGGGCTCGCGCGGCCCGAAGACCCACTCGTTGCTGCGCGCGACCACCGTGGATGGGTCATCCCGGTCGAGCATTGCTAAGCCAACTCGGTAGATCGAACCCGAGGCCGTCGTGCGCACCGCGTGGTAGCAGATGAGCCAGCCATCTTTCGTGAGCATGGGCGGCGGGCCGAGCCCGATCTTGTTGGCGTCCCAGTGGCTGCCGCGTTGGGCGGCGATCAATACCTGCGCCTCGCCCCAGTACGTCAGGTCCGGGCTATAGGAGAGCCACATGTGCGTGCCCAGTCCCGGCATGTTCGGCACCGGCCGGTGGATCAAGGCCCAGCGACCGTCAAAGGTGGTGGGAAAGAGCGCGGCGTCTTTATCCTCGGGCGGCTGGAGCACGCCGCAGCGCTCCCACGTGACAAAGTCACGGGTCTTGCAGAGGCTCACCAGGGGTCCGAAGGCGGAGTAGCCCACGTAAACCACGTAGTACTCGTCACCAATGCGGGTTATGCGCGGATCCTCCACGCCCCACTGCTCTTCGACCTTGTCGGCGTGCGGCGTCATACCGCGCGAATGGTCAATATTCCAATCGGTGAGTCCATTTTCGCTGGTCGCGACCACCAGTGAGGAAAGGCCCGTGCGGTCCTCCACCCTCAAGAGAAGCAGGGTACCCCCCTCGAACTCGGTGGCCCCGGGGTTGAATACCGCGTTCACGTTATGAGGGAAGTCGCTCGCGCAGATGATCGGATTGCCACTAAATCGGGTAAATAACTCGCGCGGCTCTTCGTTTCGGGTCATTTGCATCCCCCAGTAGGAACTTGTTAACTTCTAAACTCTGTATCCAACATAGGGCAATTGCACCCTTTCGGAGGCAAGGAGTGCAAGGAGCCAGGTGGACCGATCGTGTTAGCAGCATCAAGAGATAAACCTCACGCCCGTCGAATACACGATCGACCGGTTATCGAGGCGCAGTCAGTGCCGGGTTACGGCGCCGTTTTCAATGCTGGCCTCCTACACCACGACGGCCTCTATCACCTTTTTGCCCGCGGCATTCGCGATGGCTACACCCGCAATGTGGGTTCCGGACCACGTTTCCTCGATTACATCTCCGACGTCCTTGTCTTCACCTCTGTTGACGGACGCAAGTACGACTTCGGCTACGTGCTGTGCCGCGCCGGTGAACTGGGCGTGCACTGTTTTGAAGACCCCCGGGTCCAGCGCGTCCAGAGCGGCGACGAAGAGCACATTGTCATGACCTACACCAATCTGCCGCCCTACGAGAGCGGCAAGCCGTGGCGCATTGGCGCGCACCGTCTTATTTGGGACGGCAGTCGGTTCAAGGTGGAAGAGACAACCGGCCAACTCCTAGGACCGCCCGACATTGCCAACAAGGACGCCATTGTTTTCACGCTGGGCGACGGGCGCGTGGCGCTCATCCATCGTATTCAGCCCGACATGCAGCTCGCGGTCTTCGACAATCTGGACCACCTGTGGAACGCCGGACCGGACTATTGGGATAAGTACTTGGCCAATCTCGACGCCCACACCATCATCCGCCCCTCACGCGGGGCGCTGGGCATCGGTGCCGGCGCGCCACCCATCGACACCGAGGCCGGTTTCTTGCTGTTCTTCCACGAGCGTCGCGCCGACGGCGCCTACACGGTCAACTTGGCCCTGCTCGACCGGATGACGGGACGACTGCGTAGCCGACTTCCCCAGCCACTGCTCGTGCCCGAGCTCGAGTGGGAACGCCGCGGCGACGTCGACAACGTGGTGTTCGTTCAGGGCGCGCACTCCGACGGCGACGTTGTCTACCTGACCTACGGGGCCGCCGACCGCTGCATTGGCGTCGCGACCGCAAAAATCAGCCACTTGCTCGACGCACTGCACGCCGCGGCCTAAGAGCATGCCGCGCGAGACGCCACTCAGCGGTGAGACGGCAGTTTCCACGGCTGCTAGAGATACAGGTATGAGTCGACCGATCTTTGTCGTGGTGCTCGCCGCGGGCGAGGGCACCCGGATGCGTTCCTCGCGACCCAAGCCGTTGCACCACCTGTGTGGGCGACCGATGGTGCTCTACGTGCTCGACGCCGCCACCCACGACGACGTACGGGCCACGGTCGTGGTCGTGGGCCACGGCGCGACGTGGGTGGAGAAGGCACTGACCGAGCGGGCGCGCGCGGACGTGCACCTGACGTTCGTCGAACAGTACGAACAGTTGGGCACGGGACACGCGGTCTCGGTGGCCCTGCCGACACTGGACGACGAGAGCGGCGGCGCCGACGGCGACGTGCTTATTGTCCCAGGCGACACGCCGCTGCTCCGCGCGTCGACCATTGCGTCGTTGCTCGCCCAACACCGTCAGAGCCAGGCGGCGCTGACGGTGCTGACCGCCGTCGTGGATGATCCGTCAGGGTACGGGCGCATTATCCGTGATAAGGACGGCTCCGTTGCGCGCATCATCGAAGAACGAGACGCCACGTCGTCCGAGCGGGCCGTCAACGAGGTGAACACGTCGATCATGGTCGTGCGCAAGAGCCTGCTCGGTCCCGCGCTGCGCCGCGTCGATCGCCAGAACGCGCAGAATCAGTTCTATCTGACCGACCTCATCGCCGTGCTGCACGACACGGGTCACGTCACCCAAGCCATGCTGTTGGACGACCCCACCGAAGCCCAGGGCGTGAATGACCGGTTGCAATTGGCCGACGCCGAAGCGGCGCTGCGCACGCGCATCAACGAACGCTGGATGAAGCGCGGCGTCACTATGTGGGACCCCGCCCATACGTACATCGACGCCGACGTGCAACTCGGTCCGGAAGTCTCGCTGCTGCCGGGATGCGTCTTAAAGGGCCACTGCGTCATTCAGCGCGGCGCGCAACTTGGACCTAACGCCAACTTGACCGATACCTACGTTGGTGAGAACGCCAAGGTCGCCATGGTCGAAGCGACCAACGCCCATGTCGGTCCAGACGCCACAGTTC
>JBEKQN010000043.1:0-14775 GCA_049519675.1 Acidimicrobiales bacterium
CCTTCATTATCTGCATGACGTTGCTGGGCGACGCGGGCAGCGTATGGGTGGTGCTGTGCTGGCCCGCGGCGATCCTCACGAGTCTCACGTTCAGCTCACTCGGGCTCGCCGGTTGCACGTACATTCGGTCGTGGCAGGATTTTGACCTGGTCGCCTTAATTCAGTTGCCGCTGTTCTTGTTCTCGGCGACTTTCTTTCCGATCTCGCTCTACCCGCACTGGCTCGGAGCCCTCGTGTCATTCTCCCCGCTTTACCAGTCCGCAGCCTTGATGCGTGGCCTCGCCCTCGGTCAGTTCGACTTCATGATGATTTTCCGCTCGGGCTACCTCCTGGCGTTAGCCGGCATCGGACTCACGATTGCCGCTCGACGGTTCCGCCGGATTCTCGTTCCCTAAATAGCGACCGAATGTAACTAGCGTTGCACCGCGATCAGTTACATCGTCGGTGTGAGGCCGCCGTCAACAACGAACTCCGCACCCGTCACGGCCGACGCTCGCGGCGAGCACACGAAGCAGATGCAATTCGCAATCTCTTCGGGATCAATGATCCGTTTCATCGGCGTACTGGCGGCGGTCTCGTCGACAATCTCGCTCGCAGCCGTGCCCTTTATCGCCGACACTTGACTCGCGATCCCGTCGTCACCGAGCCACATCGGCGTCGCGGTCATACCGGGTGACACCGTCACCACGCGAATTCCCTGCGCCGCGTACTCCCCGGCGACGGCTTTGCCGACGCTGAGCAGCGCCGCTTTCGACGCGCTATACGCGGGGCCATCTTGCGCGGGAAGTCGTGCGTTCACCGACGCGACATTGACAATGACACCGCCGTTTTGCGTCATGTGCGGAATCGCGGCGTGCATCGCTCGAACCGCTGCCATGAGGTTTAGTTCAAGGGTCCTCGACCATTGATCAAGATCCTGGGCGAGGAATCCTTCGACGACGAGGGCCACCGCCGCATTGTTCACCAGGATGTCGAGTCGGCCGTGCACGTCTATGGCGTGCGCAATCATCCGCTGCGGTGTCTCAGGCAACGAGAGGTCCGCCGCAAAATGCGTGACGCCCTTCACCTCGCCGTCGGGCTCACGGCGCGATACCCCGACGACCTGTACGCCCTCGGCGGCCAGAGCAATCGCCGTTGCTCGACCAATGCCCGTACTCGCTCCCGTTACGACTGCGACCTGTCCGGTCAAACGAAGATCCACGCAGGACAACTTAGTTATAAACGCTGAGGCGCGACGTTTGAACGTGGAGCGATGGTGCACACGGGGAGACGTCGAGGGCGGACGGTACGCTCGGAGCGTGCCCGCCACATCGCCTGAGTCAAGCCCCCGCGACACGTTGTCAGCCAAGGAAGCAACTCGGATTGCCCTCTTCGCGCAAGGGATGCGTGGACCCCGTGTGCGCGGTGGGCCCGCCGCTCTCGTGCACCACTTGCGTGGCGTCCAGCTCGACACGATCTCCGTATTGGCCCGCTCCCACGAACTCGTGAACTACGCGAGGTTGGGCGCACTGCCGAGAAAGAGGATCGACGACGCCTACTGGGGGCCACGAAGTGAAACCTTTGAGTACTGGTCACACGCGGCGTGCGTGCTGCCGTTGGAACTCTGGCCGGCGTACGCCGCGAAGCGACGGGCGCGCGCAGCGCGCGGATATCGCTGGCGCCAATTACAAGACCAACAGCTAAGTTGCGCCGACGTGGTGGCGCGCCTGAGCGACGATGGACCGCTCACCGCACGCGAACTCGGTGGAGCAAAGAAGGGAGGAACCTGGTGGGACTGGTCAGAGATCAAGATCGCCGCGGAGTGGATGCTCGATGTGGGCACGGTGGTGTGTCGCGAGCGACGGGGCTTCGAGCGCGTGTACGACTTGGCCGATCGGGCCATTCCCGAAGAGCATCGTGGACTTGAGCTTGACGACGAATCGTGTGCCCGCGTGCTCGTCGAATCAGCCGGCCGCGCCATGGGCGTCGCGACGGTTCCCGACCTCGCGGCGTATCACGGACTGGCAAACAGCGTGGTGCGTTCCGTTCTCGCCGCCACGTCACTGCGACCAGTACGTGTCGAAGGATGGCGTGATCGGGCCTACCTCGCCGAGAACGCTGAGGCGGGACTGGCTTCAGGGCTTCGAGGTCGAACGGTCTTGTTGTCACCTTTTGATTCGCTGCTGTGGGACCGCGCGCGACTAGAGAGGCTGTTCCACATCACGTACCGTCTTGAGGCGTACGTGCCGGCACCAAAACGCGTAGTCGGATACTTCGCGATGCCGATACTCGCCGGGGACCGAATCGCGGGTCTCGTCGATCCCAAACGTGCGGGTGACACGTTGCACGCTCGCCACGTGGTCATTCACGACGTCCGAGCGATTGATCAGATTGCCGCCGCACTCCGAGAGGCGGCGACGTGGGTTGGCTGCTCGCACATCGTCGTCGATCGGGTCACGCCCACTGAGCAGTTCGCAGCGCTACGCGCCGCCGTGCTCTAGAAATTCCCCTACGTGTGCCATCGCCAGTGGCTTTACAGCTGGTGCGACGCGAAGAATGACCACATCAACGAGTTGGCGTTGATCGCATTGGATTGGGGGCCGAGCAGGTCGGTGATGCTTGAGGGCATCGTTGGTCCGCCGGGCCACTCGTGGCCCTCACCGAGTACTTCGTAGAGTTCCACCGCCGCGCCCTTCGCGCATTTCGAGTACGAACTGAATACCACGTCGGTGGACTTAGACACTGTGGGCGATTTTGAACAGTGGTCCTGCTTGGCCCAGTCCTTCGCTGCGGTTTGCACGGAGTAGGTCCAGTAGGCTTCCCCCTTGCCCGCGAAGGGATCAACGTGGTCGTCTGATCCGTGAAAGGCAATCACCGGTACCGCTCGCGTCGCCGGACAGGGCGTGGGGTAACGCAACCCACTGACTGGAGCAACCGCCGCAAAGATCTTTGAGTCGTCGCACGCAAGTTGGCTCACTTCCCGAGCCCCCCCGGAAAATCCGGTGGCGTACACGGCCATCGGATTCACGCAGTACATGTGTTCTAAGACGCCCACCAGGTTGGTGAGGAATTTCACGTCATTGGGCGAGCCCGCGGGCACAGCGCGACCGCCGACCAGGGGCACGCCCGGCACGTTCCAGTCATATCCCGTGCCGTCAGGGATGAGGGCTTGGGGAAAGGCCACGATGAAATCATCCTCGTCCGCGGTTTCATCCATACCGCTGAACACGTCTTGTGCCGCCGCCGTGCTACCACTGCCGTGCAGGTTGAGCACGAGAGGAAGTTTGCTCTTGTTGGTGTACGACGTGGGCACATGCACGATCACCGTTCGGTTGATGCCGTCAATTTTCAGCGAAAGGATCGCCGTCTTGGGCGTGCCAACCCCGCATCCTGCTGACGGAGTTTTCGCGCCCGAGGCCGGGGCCGAGGTGGCCACGCCGAGACCCGCGAGTGGCAGCAGTATCAAGGAAATGACCGCGACAGGGGTGAAGAAGCGGCGAGGGCGTGGGTGCATGGGCATAACCACATCATTAAACACTGCCGCTCTCATCTTCGCCCCTTCCAGTAATAGGCAATAGTGTTGCATGATTTGACCAATTACGCAACCTTGTTGCATAATTGCTACGATTATCTTGTGACCGAGAGTCAAAACCCACCAAAACTCTTTGGCGACTTGTTGGCATTGGCCCGGCGTAGCTGGGTCCTCGAAATGTCTCGGCGGCTTGGCGAGCTCGGATATCCGGACTACCGACGCAGTGACGCCATTCTTCTTCGGTGGCTGCGTCACGGTCCGCTGCCCTTCAGCGAACTTGCGGCCACCCTCGGCGTGTCGCGTCAGGCGGCTCGAAAGTTCATCGAAGGCCTGACGATGCGACACTTCGTCGTGGTTGAGCGCGACCAGGACGATGCTCGACGACTCAACGTGGCGCTCACCGAAGAGGGCGAGGACTACGCCCGCCACGTGCTCGACGTAGTGACGGCGCTCAATGCGCAACTCGATGAGCACGTTGATCCCTACGATTTAGCGGTCGTTAAGTCCGTGTTGCGTACGGTGTCTACGCTCTATGCCAGTGAATGAAAGACTCGCCCCTGCCTGACGACGCCAGCGTCGATGACCGCCGCCTGGCCCGGGTCGAGCGCGTCCTTCGAACGTTGGGAAAATCAGATCTCGATGAGGTCGACGTCGACCCGGGCCAGAACGTCGGCAGAGTCAGCATCGTGCACGGATCAAGCGCGCAGGTCATTTGGTGCGACAACGACGGACGCGAACACGTGTCAACCTGCCAATACGCGACCAATCTCAACCTTCGACCGGTTGCCGGCGACTGGGTGGCGCTTCGCGACGAATATGTCGTGTCAGTGCTGACACGACGCAACGCGCTTCGCCGACCGGATCCCAACCTGCGTGACGTGCAGATCCTCGCCGCCAACTTGGACCTCGTGCTGCTCGTCGTACCAATCGACCGAGGCCTGAACGTGCGAATGCTCGAGCGATTCGCCGTCATGGCCTTTGACAGCGGGGCCCGTCCCCTGGTCGTGCTGACCAAGGCCGACGGCACGAGCGACGCCACGGCTCTGGAAATACAAACTGAATTAGCCGTGCCGGGCGTCGATATTCTGACCACGAGTTCGATGAGCGGCGAAGGCATCGAGCAGTTGCGTCAACTGCTCCACGAAGGCGTGACGGCGGTCATGCTGGGCGCGTCGGGCGCGGGCAAGACGTCACTACTCAACGCGCTCGAAGGTAGTGACGAGGCAACGTTGAGCGTTGGCTCCAGCGGCGAGGGGCGTCACGCCACCACCACTCGCAAGCTCTACCGTCTTTCCTCTGGCGGCGTACTGCTCGACATACCCGGAATCCGATTGGTCGACCTCATGAGTGGTCAGGAGGGAATCGATGAAACGTTCGCCGACATCACACGGATCGCTGAGCGGTGCCGATTCCGAGACTGCGCGCACAACGGTGACGAGGGTTGCGCCGTCGAAGCCGCCGTTATCTCGGGAGAACTGCCGGCGAGTCGTCTTAAGAGCTGGCGGCTCATTCAGTCCCAGATCACCAGCCAATCGCGGCGTCGGGACCCCAGCGCGGCCGCGACTAAGCGAGCGCGGCGAAGAAGGAGCGGCGACTAGCGACGCTCTATCAGATCCATGTAGTCGTCGCGCCAAAGGTCGAAATACTCCTCGGGCAGCAACACTGCGTGGGTTGGATTAAGCGCCTCCACGAATGGCCGTTCGTGACTCACCGCCACAATCGTCCCCTTCCACTGGTGCATCATCACCCCGAGCGCTTCGACACTCGCGGGGTCCAAGTTGTTCGTGGGTTCGTCCAACAACAGCAAATTGGCGTCGGAGGCGGCCAGGATCGCGATCGCAAGTTTCGCCCGCTCGCCACCGGACAACGTGGCGGGCATCTGGTGAGCCGCGGAGCCCTTCAACCCGAAAGCGCCCAGCAATGCCCGGCGTTGCACTTCGGTTACTACCGTGGCATTTTCTAAGTGATCGAGCACGCTCTTCGAAAAGTCGAGCTGCTCGTGCTCCTGGGCGAAGTAGCCAACTGTCACGTTGGCGCCAAACTTCACCACGCCGGTCTGCGCCTTCTGGGTACCCGCAAGGCATCGCAGCAGCGAGGATTTCCCAACGCCGTTCTTGCCGACGATCAAAATCCGGTCACCGCGGCGGGTGATGAAATTCACGTCACGCAATACTTCGACCGAACCGTAGCGAACGGCGACGTGCTCGACGGTCATGGGTACGTCACCGCTGCGCGGCGGGTGCGGGAGCTTAAAGACAACCTTGCGTTCCTTCTTGGTCACCTCGACGTGGCTGTCTTGTAGTTTCTCGACCTTGCGATCGAGCACCTTGGCCAAACGCGCGCGCTTCTCGGTTTGGCCACGCATGCTGTCGGCGAGGGTCTTCATGCGTGCGATCTGCTCATCCTGGTGTGCGCCAAGCTTCTCTTCGCCCAATCGACGTGTTTCTTCTTGCTGAAGGAACTTGGTGTAGTTGCCTTTGTACTCGCGCATCTGACCATCGCGCAAGGCCAGAACGCGATCAATTGATTTGTCCAGCAGGGGCAAGTCGTGACTGATGACGAGCACCGTGCCGCGAAACTGTTCGAGCTCGTCGAAGAGCCAACCTTTGGCCGCCCTGTCGAGGTGGTTCGTCGGTTCGTCGAGCACCATTGTTTCGGGCTGTTCGTACAGCACGCGCATCAGGTCCACTCGTCGGCGCTGTCCACCCGATAGCGAACTCAGGTCTTCTAAGAGCAGTTGCTCGGCGAGGCCAAGCCCGTCGGCCAGTCGCGCGACTTCAGACTCGGCTTCGTATCCGCCGCGTTCACGGAATGTCTCTTCGAGACTCGTGAAGCGTTCGATCGTCTCATCGGTGGGATCAGCCGCCAACGCGTGACGCGCGTGTTGCATATCGGCGTCGATTTGGTCGAGCCCACGCGCGGAGAGCACGTGCGATAGACCAATGGGCTCCACGCCGAGCCCACCTTCAACCGGCTCCTGCGGCAAGTGGCTCAGTGTGCCTTGGTGCTGCACGGTGCCGGTAATGCGCAGGTGCTCGGGGGTGTTGCCGAGCAGCACGCTCAGCAGCGTTGACTTGCCCGCACCGTTGCGACCGACGAGTCCAACTTTCTCCCCGTTGCCGACTGTGAACGACACGGGGCTGAGAATGCGGCGTGCGCCAATCTCTATACCCAAATCCCGGACTATTAACATTTAGAGTCTCAGTGACTCAGTGGCAACAGTCAGCTCTTCTTGACGAAGCGGTGGTGTGGGCAACGCAGTGAGTTGCGACCATCCGCTCACGCGCAGCGCGTCTCGACGCGAGACGTGATCGTACGCGCGTTGGCGTGGCGATATCGCGTGCGCGAACATAGTCATGCATACATGATAGGTCTCGTCACCCGAACGGCTATCGCGGCGACTCACGCGGCATTTCTAGTGGCAAATTGTGACACGATAACTGCATGACGAAAACCTTCTTCGTGGACGTGTGGAGCGACGTAGTCTGTCCGTTCTGTTATCTCGGTGCTCGCCAACTGACCAACGCGCTCGACGGATTTGAACATCGCGACGACGTGACGCTGCGTCACCGCGCGTTTGAACTCGATCCCCACGCGCCGCGAGACTCCGGACAAACCCTTGATGAACGGCTCGCCATGAAGTACGCCATGCCAATCGAGCGGGCTCGCTCGCTCAATGAGAAATTAGAGAGTGACGCGGCGGCCATGGGAATGACGTGGTCGATGAAGCTCGCCCGACCAACGAACACTTTTGACGCGCACCGCCTCATTGCCCTGGCGAGCACGCAGGGTCTCGGTGGCGCCATGAGCGAGCGTCTCTTTCGTGCGTACTTCAGCGAGGGCCAATTGCTCGGCGACACCGACACGTTGAACGCGCTCGCTACTGACGTGGGCGTTGGCGACGCCGACAAACTGTGGCAGAGCGACGACCTCGCCGATGACGTGCGCGCTGACGAGGATCAAGCGAACGAGCTTGGCATCACGGGAGTGCCGACCATGTTGTTCGACGACAAGTTCATGGTGGTGGGTGCGCAAGGCTCCGAACGGATCCTCGACGTCCTCACGCGGGCCTGGACTCGCCGCTAGAGCTACTCTTCGGACTCGGCCGGCACGACCGCCGCGGTGGCAACCGTATGACCCTCATCGAGGTTCATCACTCGCACACCCGTCGCGTCACGGCCCTGCGATGAGACCTCGCGCACCGGCGTTCGAATCAGCACGCCACCGCTCGACGCGAGCAGGAGCTCGTCACCGAGTTCGGCCATGAACGCGGCGACGACAAATCCCCGCGCGGCCGTGAGTTTGATGGCCCGCACGCCGAGGCCTCCACGGCCCTGACGGTTGAAACGCTCGGTCTTGACTCGCTTGCCAAATCCAGTGTCGGTAACGAGAAAGAGATCGGCGCCCTCGCGCACGACGTCGAGGGCGATCGCCTTGTCGTCCGCCTTGAGCTTGATGCCGCGCACGCCGGTTGAATCGCGACCGACCTCGCGGACTTCTTCTTCGTTAAACCGAATCGACATGCCGCGAAACGTCACGACCATGAGGTCATCGGTGCCGCTCGTCGCGACCACCCGCACCACTTCATCGCCCTCACGCAATTTGATCGCGATCCAACCCTCACGACGAGACTTGTCGTACTCGCTGAATGCCGTCTTCTTCACCGTGCCGTCGGCCGTCGCGAACACCAGGAACTTGTCATCAGGAAAGTCGACCGTGGTGACGATTGCCTGAATCGACTCGCCGGGCTGCAGGTTCAGCAGGTTCACGACTGCCGTGCCCTTGGCGGTGCGTTCCTTCATTGGAATCTCGTGTCCCCGCAGACGAAACACTCGTCCTCGATTAGAGAACATCAGGACGTACGCGTGCGTCGTTGTGTGAATGATCTGCTGGACGAAGTCCTCGTCACGAAGCTTGGCGCCCTGGACCCCGCGCCCACCGCGCCCCTGGACCCGAAAGGAATCTGCGGCCACCGACTTCACGTAACCGGCTTGGGTCATTGTGATCACGATGTCCTCATCCTTGATGAGGTCCTCGACGCCGAGCTCACCGGGATCGTTCACGATCTCCGTCACGCGGTCGTTGGCGTACTTGTTGCGAATCACGGTGATCTCATCGGCGATGACCTGGCGCAGCTTGGCGTCGTTGGCCAGGATGGACTGCAGCTCGGCAATCGTCTCGCGCAACTTGTTCATCTCGTCGTCGAGTTCGCTGCGACCGAGTCGTGTCAGTCGACCAAGCGTCATGTCCAAGATGTGATTGGCCTGCTCCTCGGAGAATTCAAACGGCGCGGCCATCAACGCGGTGCGTGCGGCCGGGCGGTCATCTGATCCACGGATCGTCGCGATGACCTGGTCGAGCATGTCAATCGCCTTGAGCAGACCTTCAACGATGTGTGCCCGGGCCTCGGCCTTACGCAAACGGAATTCGGTGCGACGGGTAACAACCTCAACTTGGTGAGAAATGTAATGAGTCAGCGCCTGGACCAGTGACAACGTGCGCGGCACACCGTCGACCAACGCCAGCATGTTGACGGCGAACGTGGTCTGCAACGACGTGTTCTTGTAGAGCTTGTTGAGCACGACGTTCGCGTTGGCGTCGCGCTTGAGGCGAATCACCAAGCGGGCCTGGCGTCCGGCGGAGTCGTTCTGAACTGCGGAGATACCGTCGAGGTCACCGTTCTTCACCAGGTCGTAGATCTTCTCTTCGATGGCTTCGACCGACACCTCGTACGGGAACTCGGTCACCACGATGCGCACGTCGTTGCGGTTCTCCTCTATCTCCGCGACGGCGCGCATCTTTATGGAACCGCGTCCCGTGCGGTACGCGTCGAGGATTCCCTGACGACCCAGGATCTGCGCTCCGGTGGGAAAGTCCGGACCGCGAACGAAATTCATGAGATCGTCCGAGGACGCGTCGGGGTGCGCGAGCAGGTGCAGCGTGGCGTCGATCACTTCGCCCAAGTTGTGCGGTGGAATCTTGGTGGCCATGCCCACGGCAATGCCCTGGGAACCGTTGACCAGCAGATTGGGATAACGCGACGGCAACACGGTGGGCTGCTGAGTGGTGTTGTCGTAGTTCGGCTCAAAGTCGACCGTCTCTTCGTCAATCGAGTCGAGCATTTCAAGTGCGAGCGGCGCGAGGCGACACTCGGTGTAACGCATCGCGGCCGCGCCCTCGTCGGGACCCGTGCCACCGAAATTGCCGTGCCCGCTGATGAGGGGATGACGCATTGCGAAGTCCTGGACCATGCGCACCAGCGCGTCGTAGATGGCGCTGTCGCCGTGCGGGTGATAGGTACCCATCACCGAACCCACAACGCTGGCGCACTTGGAGTACGGCCGGTCCGGACGCAGACCCTGGTCGAACATCGAATACAAGATTCGCCGGTGCACGGGCTTTAATCCGTCGCGGGCGTCGGGCAGCGCGCGCGAGACAATCACCGACATGGAGTACTCGAGGAACGAACGCTCCATCTCCAGGTTGATTTCGATGGGTTCGATGTAGCCAATGACCTCGTCGCCCGGTGGTGGCGCGGCGGTGCCGCCGCCTCCGGAGCCTGTTCTACGTGCCATGTTCTCGCGCTCCCTAGATATCTAGGAAGCGAACGTCTTTCGCGTTGGTCTGGATGAAGTGACGTCGTTGGGGCACGTCGTCACCCATGAGGATCGAACAAACTTCGTCAGCGAGAGCCGCTTGCTCGACGGTGATCTGAAGAAGGGCCCGCTTGGTGGGATCCATGGTGGTATCGCGCAGCTCGTCGTAGTCCATCTCGCCCAAACCCTTCAGACGCTGGAAGTCGTTCTTGTGAGTGGGGTTATCCAGCAGGAACTTGGTCTTCTGCGTGTCGTCACCGAGGTAGACCTTTTCTTTTCCCACGAGGGTCGAGTAGAGCGGCGGCTGTGCCACGTAAATGTGACCGTTGTTCACGAGCTCGGTCATCTGACGGAAGAAGAACGTCAGCAACAGCGTGCGGATGTGGCTGCCGTCAACGTCGGCATCGGCCATCAAGATGATCTTGTCGTAACGAACCTTCGTCACGTCAAAGTCCGCCTCGACGCCAGCACCAATGGCCGAGATCAATGCCTGGATCTCGGTGTTCTTGAGAATTTTGTCCGATCGGGCCTTCTCGACGTTCAGGATCTTCCCCCTGATCGGCAGGATCGCTTGGTTGCGAGGATTGCGGGCGTCCTTCGCCGAACCGCCCGCGGAGTTGCCCTCGACGATGAACAGTTCGCACTCGCGAGGGTCGTTCGACGAGCAGTCAACGAGCTTTCCGGGAAGGCCGGCACCGTCTAACGCGCTCTTTCGTCGAGTGAGGTCGCGGGCTTGGCGCGCGGCCATGCGCGCGCGCGAGGCCTGAATGGCCTTAGCGACGACTTGGCCACCCTCCTTGGGATTCTCTTCCAGCCAGTCTGCGAGCTTTTCATTCGTCGCGCGCTCGACCAGTGACCGGATCGAAACGTTGCCGAGCTTGCCCTTGGTCTGGCCCTCGAATTGCGGTTCGGTCAGTCGCACGGAAATGATCGCCGTCAGTCCTTCGCGGATGTCCTCGCCCAACAGGTTTTCGTCTTTCTCTTTCAGGAGGTTGCGCTTGCGGGCGTAGCGATTGACCACGTTGGTGATGGCCTTGCGGAATCCCTCTTCGTGCATGCCGCCCTCGATGGTCGAGATGCCGTTCGCGAAGGAGTGAATGCTCTCGTAGTAGCCGGAGTTCCACTGGAGCGCGACTTCGACTTCTTGGCTTTCTTCGGCCTGCTCGTAAAAGCCAACCTTTCGAAAGAGCGACTCCTTGGCGTTGTTGAGGTGACGGACATAATCAACGATGCCGCCGTTGTACTTGAACGTCTCTTTTGCCTCGCGTCCTTTACGCTCATCAACAAATCGGATCTCGAGACCGCGGTTAAGGAACGCCATGATCTGGAGGCGCTCAGTAACTGTCTGCGCACGAAAATCAACGTCGTCAAAAATCTTGGGATCGGGGGTAAATGTCACCGTCGTGCCGGTGCGTCCCTTCGGCGACGGGCCTACGATTTTGAGCTTGCCCTGGGGCTTGCCCCCGTTTTTGAAGAAGAGCTGATAGTGGTGGTCGTTTCGATAAATTTCGAGGTTGAGTTCTGTCGAGAGTGCATTCACCACTGAGGCGCCGACACCGTGCAACCCGCCCGAAACCTTGTACCCGGCGTCGCCAAATTTCCCCCCCGCGTGCAGGGTGGTGTACACCACTTCGGCGGCACTTTTCCCGGGATAATTCGGGTGATCGTCGACCGGGATGCCACGACCATCGTCAATGACCCGCGCGCTGCCGTTGGCCATCAGGGTGACGTCAATACGCGTGCAATAACCGGCCATGGCTTCGTCGATAGCGTTGTCGATTATCTCAACCAACAGGTGGTGAAGCCCGGAAGGTCCGGTCGATCCGATATACATTCCGGGACGAATGCGCACCGGTTCTAATCCTTCGAGAACAGTGATGTCGCTAGCTTCGTAGCTCGGTGATCCCTTGGACATCTGGGCCACGAAGGATTCCTTTCAGTTAAAGATTTCGGCGTTGTCACGCAGTCGGCGTGCAACTTTTCGATGTATATATCCTACCCGGTTTGGCACAACATTCGAGCCCCAACGGTCGTATTGGCGAGGTACTTGGACCTCAATTACGAGTCTGATAACACCGTTCGAACTGAGGTCGGCGCACGCTCTCCAAGCGTCGAAAAACCGGCGAGAATCGTCGGTGTTTGAGAGGTCACTCGCTGCGCGAATGCGCCCGAAGGAACGCTCACTAGCAGCACCCCGTTTTTCACAAATTCGGGTCGACAGTGCTCGGCAATGACGGGCTCGACGATTCGCGGCCACATCTCACGTATCTCATCAATAAGGCGAAGGTCGACCTTGCGGAGTCGTCCGGCCATGGTGTCAAGGAGTTCGGCCAATCCCGTCGGTTGATCGTCCGATCGCTTCATGACTCTTGGCTCGAAAGGTCAATCACGGCGGCCGGGCTCATCGCCGACGGCAGCGGAGATGCGGTAGTAACCAATGTTTGACCGGCGGGAAGTAGACGCAAAAGACGGTCGCTCCGCAGTGGATCGAGCTCGCTAAAGACGTCGTCCAATAGCAAAAGGGGGTCTACACCCCTCGTTTGTTGCACCAATTCGTGGCCGCCCAGGCGCAGTGCTAGCGCCAAAGACCGTTGCTCGCCCTGGGACGCCTGTCGCCGAGCGTCGCGTTCATCGAGGGTCAGCAAGATGTCGTCTCGTTGCGGGCCAATCGTGGTGTGACCACGAAACCGGTCATCATCCAAGGCGCCCTGGAGTGCGTCGAACAAGTCACCGTTCCAGGACTGTTCGTACTCAATGCCCACTCGCAAATTATCGTGAGCCAACTCTTGGTAGTACCTCGTCACCAGTGGCACAAGATCACTTAGGACTCTTCGACGAACAGCCACGAGCTCATCGCTCACGAGGCAAAAATCTCTTGACCATACGTCGAGCTCCTCGCGTTGGGACGATGATGGTGGCTCGCCGTGCAGTCCGCGGAGCAGCGCATTGCGTTGGCTCAACACGCGCGCGAATCGCTCGATGATGTCGCCCGTGCTTAAGTCCACGTCACTCAAGAGATGGGTAAGAAACGTACGTCGGTTTTCGGGACCTTGGCGGACAATGTCGACGCCTTCAGGAGTGAAGATCGTAAGGGGTAGCACGCCGGCGACGTCAGCGCGCGATTGAGGTCGTAGTCCGTTCACCAGCATTCGCTTGGTGGTGTTTCGAATGCCTCGCGTGAGCGTGAGATCCACCTGCACGCGCCGCTCTCGCTGGAAGAGCACGCCGTGAACTTCGGCGATCTGTTCGCCGCTGCGAATCATGTCGCTGGCGGCACTACTGCGGAACGATGACGCGGTCGCGAGCGCGTACACCGCCTCAAGGACCGAGGTCTTTCCCGTGCCATTGGGCGAAACCAGCACCGTAACCGCGTCACGGTCCGGCGCAAACCGGAGTTCCTTGAAGAGTCGAAAATTGCGAAGTTCTAGTTCGTGGAGACCCACGACAATCAGTCCGTACTACTGAACGCGAACGGGCATCAAGAGGTAGCGAAACCGCGTGTCGTCGACGCCGTGCACCATGGCTGGGCGCACCGAGTCCGACATTTCGAGTATCACTTCGTCACCCGGCACGGCCTCGATCCCGTCGATCAAGAAACTGGGGTTGAACGCGATGGTGATCTCTTCGCCGCTGTAGTCCGCATCAACGTTGTCTTCTACGTCGCCGGCATCGTGGCTCTGTGTCCTAATCTCGATGCTCTTGTCCTTGGTGGTAAGTCGGACCGATGATGTTGAGTCTTTCGCCAGAAGTTTTGCTCGTTTGAGTGAGGTGAGCAGCGTGTCCTTTGCGACGCGAAGTTGGTTGGGATAACTCGCGGGAATCAATTGCAGTACTGATGGGTAATTTCCATCAATCAGGCGTGAGGCAATGCTGGTGGTGCCGACAACGAAGCAGATTTCGGCGTCAGTGAGCGTCACGCCAATCTGCGCGTCTACTGCTAATGAGGCGGCGGCGCGTTGTAACTCTTGGAGTGCTCGTGCTGGCACCAGAAGGTCCTGCGTTCCGCCGACACCCTCGACCCCAGGAACATCACGAACCGCGAGTCGGTACGAGTCGGTTGCGATCAGGCGAAGTGAACCATTGTCCGTGGTAAAGAGCACCCCGGTGAGCAGTGGGCGCGCGTCGTCATTCGCGGCGGCCCGTACGACCTGATTAAGGCCCTGGATAAGGTCGAGCGCCGCGATAGACGTGAGGGTCCCCGATACCGGCGGAAGTTTGGGATAATCCAACACCGAGAACGTGCGAAGTGAGAATTTTGCCCGACCGAGCGACACTTCAACATTCTCATCGTTACCCGAAATTGTGACGGCGCCAGCTTCCAGTGAACGCACGGCGTCAACAATCAAACGAGCAGGGACGACAGTTGAGCCATCCTCGAGTCCGATGACATCAACCGTCGTGCGCACGGTGATATCAAGATCCGTACCGGTAACCGTGAGTTGGTTGCCAACCAGTGTTAAGAGAATTCCCGACGACGCCCCAATGATGCGTGTTGCAACCACACGACTCGCCGCACTTAATGCCTCGACAAGAATGTCGCGTTCTGATTTGAACTTCACTGAACTACCTTTCCTCAACTACTGAGATTATGGTGTGTTTTTCTATATAAGGAAGTCTTAGTAGTAGTAGGTCTGTGGGTTTGTGGATTAGTCAACAAAACACCTGATG
>JBEKQN010000044.1:0-24969 GCA_049519675.1 Acidimicrobiales bacterium
TGACCAGCAGATCACCCGCCCCATGCTTCCCGCTCGCGGGCACGCCGCGCCCGCGCACGCGCATCGTCGTTGCCGACTGCGTGCCCGCGGGGACCTTGAGGGTGACCGGCTCATCGAGTGTCGGCACCTCAACGGTCGTACCCAAGATTGCTTGGGTCACCGGCACGCGCACCGTCGTCGTGACGTGACGACCCCGTCGGCCGAATCGCGCGTCGGGGCTCACGTGCACGTCGACGAAAAGGTCGCCCGACGGCGCTCCGTGACTGCCGGGGTTGCCCTTTGCCTTGATGACGATGCGCTGTCCATCAATGACACCCGACGGAATGCGAACGTTCACCTTACGAGACGACGGCTCGCGGCCAGTCCCGTGACACGTGGGACACGGGGTTTCGATTCGCCCGCCGCGTCCTTGACACACCGGACAGATACTCGACATGGCGAAGGGGCCCTGATCATCATTGATGGTTCCACGACCCTGACACCGTTCGCACTTGACGAAACCCGTGCCCGGAGCCGCGCCGTTACCCCCACAGGTGTGACACGCCTCGTTGCTCGGAAGGCTGATCGAGGTAGTCATGCCCATGACGGCATCTCGAAAACCAAGATGCAGCGCCGTCTCAAGATCAGCGCCACGTTGTGCCCGGTTGCGTCGGCCGCCAAAGAGTCCTCCGAACAGGTCACTGAGGTCACCGACATCACCGCCGGAAAAATTAAATCCGCCACCGCCTTGGCCGGCCGGCGTACCAAATCCCGCGGCCGCGGGGCCGAGGCGACGCACTTCGTCGTACTCCTTGCGCTTCTTGGCGTCACCGAGCACGTCGTAGGCGGCCGAGATCTCCTTGAACTTCTCTTCCGAACCGGGATTGGCGTCGGGATGGTGCTGCTTGGCCAACTTGCGATAGGCGCGCGTTATTTCCTTCTCGGTCGCGCCGGTCGAGAGTCCTAAGACCTTGTAGTAGTCCTTTTCGAACCACTCACGTTCCGCCACCCGGCCCCTAGCCCTTCACCCGCACCATGGCGGGACGAAGTACGGCACCCTTCCAGAAATAGCCCGCCCGTAAGATTTCGTCGACCACTTGTTCGCCGTCGCCTTCTATGTGGGCCACGGCGTCGTGGACCTGGGGATCAAAACCCACGCCCACCTTGTCAATGCGCTCGAGACCGTCCTTGCGCAGCGTCTCGAGCAAGAGACTGCGCGCCTGGTTGAGCGCGGCCGCCTCGTCGGACGTGGAATCCTCGAAGTGCACCTGCGCCAGGTCGTACGCGTCGAGGACCGGAAGCAACGTCGCCACCAAGGCACCGGTCGCGCGTACGGCCGCGTCCTCGGAGGACTTGGCGACCCGCTTGCGATAGTTCTCAAATTCCGCCTGCAGTCGTTGCAATGTTTCTAAGTACTCGTTTCGCTCACGCTCCACGTCACTGGGTTCGTCGGCGACCATTGAGTCGGCGTCACTCAACGCCGCCTCAATGTCGTTTTCGACAACGTCGTCGCTCATGGTTAGTCAACGATCTCGGCGTCGACGATGTCATCGTCGTTGCCGTGGGGCGCCGCGCCGCTGGAGTCCGAGTTGGCCTTGGCGGCCTCCTCGTACAGACGCTGGCTGAATCCCTGACTGGCCTTGAGCAACCTGTCAGTGGCGTTCTTGATCTCTTCGATCTCGGTGCCGTTGAGGGCCTCCTTGAGAGAGCTGAGCGCGCTTTCGACATCCTCGCGCTCGGTCCCCTGGAACGACTCCGCCTGATCCTTCAACAACTTCTCGGTCTGGTACACCAAACCGTCGGCGTTGTTGCGGACCTCCGCTTCGTCGCGGCGTTGACGGTCCTCTTCGGCGTGGGCCTCGGCGTCACGGACCATGCGGTCAATTTCGTCCTTGGAGAGCGACGATCCGCCCGTAATGGTCATTGACTGGGTGGCTCCGGTCGCGGTGTCTTTCGCCGAGACGTGCACGATGCCGTTGGCGTCGATGTCGAAGGTCACCTCGATCTGGGGAATGCCGCGCTGGGCCGGTGGGATGCCGACCAGCTGGAACTTGCCCAGGGTCTGGTTGTAGGACGCCATTTCACGCTCCCCCTGCAAGACGTGCACCTCGACCGATGGCTGATTGTCATCAGCGGTCGTGAAGATCTGCGACTTCTTGGTCGGGATGGTGGTGTTGCGGTCGATGATCTTGGTCATGACCCCGCCCTTGGTCTCAATACCCAGTGACAGCGGCGTCACGTCGAGCAGCAGGATGTCCTTCACGTCGCCCTTTAAGACGCCGGCCTGGACGGCGGCGCCAATGGCCACCACTTCATCGGGGTTCACGCTCTTGTTCGGCTCTTTGCCGGTGACCTTATTAACCAGTTCCTGGACGGCGGGAATCCTGGTGGACCCTCCGACCAAGATGACGTGGTCGATCTTGTCGACCGTGAGCCCGGCGTCCTTGATGGCCTGATCGAAGGGCTTGCGGCAACGCTCGACGAGGTCCGCGGTAAGTTCGTTGAACTTCGAACGGGTCAACTTGATATCGAGGTGCTTGGGCCCGTCGGCCGTCGCGGTGACGAACGGCAGGTTGATCTGCGTCTCTTGGACCGAGGACAGCTCGATCTTGGCCTTTTCCGAGGCCTCCTTCAGGCGCTGTACCGCCATCTTGTCCTTGGAGAGGTCGACACCTTCAGTGTCCTTAAAGGACTTGACCAGCCAGTGCATGACCGCGTCGTCCCAGTCGTCACCACCGAGGTGGGTGTCACCGTGGGTGGACTTGACCTCAAAGACACCTTCGGCGATGTCGAGCACGGAGACGTCAAAGGTTCCTCCACCAAGGTCGAAGACCAAGACGGTCTGCTCCTCGCCGCCCTTATCGAGGCCGTAGGCCAGGGCGGCCGCGGTGGGCTCGTTGACGATGCGCAGCACCTCGAGTCCGGCAATCTGGCCGGCCTCTTTGGTCGCGGTGCGCTGAGCGTCGTTGAAATAGGCCGGCACGGTGATGACGGCCTGGGTCACCGAGTCGCCGAGATACGCCTCGGCGTCACGCTTCAGTTTTTGCAGGATGCGCGCGGAAATCTCCTGCGCGGTGTACTTGGTACCGTCAATATCGACGCTCCAGTTCTCACCCATGTGGCGCTTGACCGATCGAACGGTGCGCTCGGGATTGGTAATCGCTTGACGCTTGGCGACCTCGCCGACCAGCACCTCGCCGGTCTTGGAAAATCCGACGACCGATGGGGTCGTGCGACCGCCCTCAGCGTTGGGGATTACGACGGGCTCGCCCGCTTCGAGGACGCTGACCACCGAGTTGGTGGTGCCCAGGTCGATTCCGACTGCCTTTGCCATGAAATGCTCCTTATTATTGGACCCCGTCTCGCCGGACCTTCCAGGAATGCGGAGCTTGATGTCCATTGTACAGAGTTGAGTCTCTGCTTGTCAAGTTAATATACA
This sequence comes from Acidimicrobiales bacterium, assembly GCA_049519675.1. Lineage (GTDB taxonomy): Bacteria > Actinomycetota > Acidimicrobiia > Acidimicrobiales > RAAP-2 > RAAP-2. Next base: position 3,419 of record JBEKQN010000044.1, read on the forward strand.
AGGCTCCTGATAGTTTACCGAAAACCCCTGAAATATCAGCGCTCTCCGGGGTTCGCCGTCAGAGGGCACGGACCGGTTTCTCCGAGATTCGGTACGCTGTTTGCGTGCCTGATCTCATACTCTTGCGCCACGGCGAGTCCGAATGGAATCAACTCAACCTATTTACCGGCTGGCAAGACGTAGATCTGACGGCCCAGGGTGAAGCGGAGGCGGCGAGCGCCGGCGAGCAGCTGGCCGGGGAGTTCGACCTCGACCTGCGGGTGCTACACACCTCGCTGCTCACCCGGGCCATTCGAACCGCCGATATTGCCCTCTACAACGCCGGGCGCTCCTGGCTGCCCGTGAAACGAAGCTGGCGGCTCAACGAGCGCCACTACGGCGACCTGACGGGCAAGGACAAGAAGGAAACCGCCGAACAGTTCGGCATTGACCAGGTGAAACTCTGGCGGCGCTCCTACGACGTCCCGCCACCTCCCCTGCCCGACGGCGATCCGCGTTCCAGCCTCACCGACCCGCGCTACCGCGACGTTCCCGCCGAGTTCATACCGGCGACTGAATGTTTGAAGGACGTGGTGGCGAGGGTTTCGCCCTACTTCAACGACGTGATCCTCGAGGACCTGCGTCGTGAGGCGGTGCGCGGCGGGGCCGTCCTGGTGGTCGCCCACGGCAACTCAATTCGCGCCCTACGCATGATCCTCGAGCAGATATCGCCCCAGGAGATCACCGAGATCGAAATTCCCACGGGAATTGCCTACCGCGTGCGCCTCGACGACCGGCTCAACATCCTCGAGGCACGCTTCTTGGGCGACCCGGCCGCCGCCGCGGCCGCCGCCGAAGCGGTCGCGCGCCAGGCGGGCTGAATACTGCAGCGCCGGCTCGCGCCAGCGCCGCAGCATCCAGTCGATCTACAGCGCTTCGGGTCCTCGTTCGTTAGTGCGTACCCGCACCACGCGTTCGACGTCTAGCACCCATACCTTGCCGTCACCGACGACGCCGGTACGGGCCGCCTTGACAATCGCGTCGAGCACCTCTTCGACCTGTTCGTCCGTGCAGGCAATCTCGATGCGGATCTTGTCGATGAAGTCGAACTCGTACTCCTTGCCGCGATAGATCTCGATGTGCCCTCCGGTGCGTCCGAAGCCCCGGGCGGGCGTCACGGTCATTCCCGTCACGCCGACGCCCTGGACTGCGACTTTCACCTCATCGAGCTTGAAGGGCTTCACCACTGCGGTAACTAGCTTCATGATTCTCCTTAAATATTGTCGGCGTGCGTGTGACTGGGCGTCGTGAGGGATTCACCGAACGTCGGGTCCGGGAAGGCCTCTTCCTCATGAATAGCAATATCACCAATCGCGAGTACGTCGTCGGGCTCACGCAATCCGCCCAGCAGGAACTTTACGAGGTAGAAGATGAGGGCCGTGCCAAAGGCCGTCCAACAGATGATCCACACGGCGGCGATGATCTGCTCCCAGAGTTGATGGAACGAGTGTCCGTAGAACCAGCCCTGGACCTGGAAGCCTCCCGCGCCCTTGAATTTGGCGCCCGCCACCCCGTATTCGGTCATGGCCGGATCGGCTAAGAAGCCCACCAGCAATCCTCCGATAAGGCCGGCGAAACCGTGGGTGTAGACCACGCCCAGCGCGTCATCGACCTTGGAGAAGGGGCGAACCTTGGAAAGGAAGTTCCAGGCAACCCATACCAGCGACGCCGAGATGAGTCCCACAAAGATCGCCCCGGTGCCGTCAACCCAACCAGCGCTCGGCGTGATCGCGACCAACCCGCAGAGCATTCCATTGATCGCGCCCAGGAACGTTGGCTTCTTCTGTCGTGAGAAGAACATGTCCATGCACAACCACGTCAGGACACCGACTGCGGTCGCGACGTTCGTGTTGAGCACCGCGCTCGCAGCGTCGGCGCCGGCGTAGAAGGGGTCACCACCATTGAACCCATTCCAACCGAGCCAGAGTATTCCCGCGCCCACCGCAACCATCATCAGGTTGCTCGGAAAGGCGTTCTCTCGGTCCTGCCAACGGCGAGGACCGAGTATTGCCGCGCCCACGAAGGCGGCGACGCCAGCGCTCAGGTGGATCACGTATCCACCGGAGTAGTCAACGGCCCCCTTCTGGGCGAAGAACCCTCCACCCCAGAGCAGGCAGGCGTTGACGCAGTAGATCATCGTGATCCACAGCGGCACGATGAGCAGCCAGGCCTTGAACTTGAGCCGCCCGACGAGCCCACCCAAGAAGAGCAGCGGGGTGATGGCGGCAAAGACGAACTGGAAGTAGGCCAGGGTCGCGGTCGGGAAGTGGAACGGTATGAGCGTATTAGCGCCCGACACCGCCTGACCCTGCTCCGACGTCGCCGTGGCCAGCGGGGTGAAGTGGCCAATGAATCCGCTCCAGAACGAACCCGTGGGTCCGAAATGCGAGATTGGTCCGAAGGCCATGTTGTAGCCCCAGAGCATCCAGACCACCAGGGTCAAGGAGAAACCGGCGAAGACCATCAACATGGTGTTGACGATCCACTTCTTTCGCACCAGTCCGCCGTAGAGCACGGCGAGCCCGGGCAAGCTCATGAGGCCGACCAAGGTCGCCGCAACGAGTTGCCACGTATTGTCAGCTGGATTCAACCAACTGGGATAAGGGATGTTGGTCACCGCATAGAGCACGTGCACTCCTTCAGGAACTAGGAGAGGGCGGCGCTGACCTCAGGTGGTTGGCACCATTTTTCCTACTGAGGATTTCGAAACCGTTAGGAACGTGTTTCGGGCGTATGAACTACGTCACGTCGCGTTCACTTGGTCCGGTCTCGGCGCCGACCAGCAACGAGCGCTCGACCACCTGGGAAATATCCATGACTGCGACCTCGTCGCCCTTGCCGTTGGCCTTGACCGCGTCATCGATCATGATCATGCAGAAGGGACAGGCCGTCGAGACAATGTCGGCCCCGGTCGCGAGTGCCTCTCCGGTGCGCTCCATGTTGACCCGTTTGCCGATGGTCTCTTCCATCCACATCCGTGCGCCGCCGGCGCCGCAGCAGAATCCCTTTTCCCGACAGCGTCCCATCTCGACCTGCGTGAGCCCGGGAATCGCGTCGAGCACCGTGCGCGGCTCGTCAAAGATCCGATTGTGCCGGCCCAGGTAGCAGGGATCGTGGTAGGTCACGGTGCCGGTGTAGGACACTCCGGGCACCAGTCGGCCGGTCGCGACCAAGTGGCTCAGCAATTGGGCGTGGTGGATCATCTCGTAATTGCCGCCAAGGTCGGGGTACTCGTTCTTCATCGTGTTAAAGCAGTGCGGGCAGCTCGCGACGATCTTCTTGGCGCCCACCTCGTTGAGGGTCGCGATGTTGGCCTTGGCCATCTCCTGGAAGAGGTACTCGTTGCCCATGCGCCGCGCCGGGTCGCCGGTGCACGCTTCTCGCGGTCCGAGCACGCCGAAGGTCACCCCGGCGCGGTGCAGCATGCGCGCGGTCGAGACCACCTGCTTGCGGGCCCGCTCGTCGAGCGACCCGGCACAGCCAACCCAGTAGAGGTATTCGACGTCCTCGGGAATCGGGCCGTCGATGATCGGCACGTCGAAGTCCAGGGCCGCGAGCCAGTCGGTGCGTTTGGACGCCCCCAGCCCCCACGGGTCGCCCTGGTTTTCGATGTTGCGCAGCAGCAGACCGGCTTCGGAAGGGAAGCGCGACTCCATCAGCACCTCGTAGCGGCGCATGTCAATGATGGCGTCGATGTGTTCAATATCGACCGGACACTGCTCGACGCAGGCCCCGCAGGTCGTGCAGGACCACAGCACGTCGGGGTCGATCGTGGTGGGCACCAGCGTCGCGACCTCGCTATTGCCCGCTCCTGACAGGAGCCGGTCGGCCGAGGCGAACATGTTCTCGCGCAGTCCCATGATGAGCAGCTTGGGACTGAGCGGCTTGCCCGTGGTCCAGGCCGGACAGACCGACTGGCAGCGGCCGCACTCGGTACAGGTCGCGAAGTCCAGCATCTGCTTCCAGGTGAAGTCCTCCATCTTTCCCGCGCCGAAGACCGTGTCCTCGCTGACCTTCTCCATGTCCATGTCGGGCGTCTTATCGAGTCCGCCCAATGCCCGCGGGCGTCGCGAGACGCCGATGTTGATTGGCGCAAAGAAGATGTGCAGGTGCTTGGAGTGCGACACAAAGACAATGAACCCGCTGATAACCGCCACGTTGGCAATAATGAATACCGCTTCGAGCACGCTGTTGGCGCCGGTGCCCAGCGGGTGCAGCCAATTCGCGACGATTTTGCTGGCAAACGCCCACGGCGACGCCGCGAACGGCACGGTCGACGAATTGTAGGTCGCTGAGCCCCGGGCAATGACCAGATGCATGAATGGGAAATGACCCGTATTGATCTGCGCCGCGCGATAGATCAACAGCGTGATGATGACTAGAGAAATCAAGAACAACGTCAACCACGCGGCCCCGAGGTGGCTGCCATAGAAGCGGCTGGCGCGATCCTTGCGCGAAGGGGCGTTCTTAATGCGAATAATGGTGAAGACCACGAGCGCCACCAGCACAGCGGTGGCGAAGAAGTCCTCGGTGAAGGCCAGCCAGTTGCTTCGACCGATCCACGGGATATGAAAATTACGGTCGAACAGCGAGCCGTAGGCCTCGATGATGGTGGTCATGAGCACCGTGAAGCCCCACATCGTAAAGAAGTGGGCGAGCCCGGGCACGGTCCAGCGCAGGAGCTTTCGTTGGCCCGCTACTTCGGTGATCTCGGCTTCGCTGACCTTGCGAAATCCCTGCCACCGTCGTGGCGCCTCTTGGCCGCTGCGAATGAGTCGCGACAACCAATAAAAGCGCCGCCCGGCAATCGAGAAACAGACCACGGTAATCACGAGACCGATGATGATTCGAGCTAGCACCGTCGTCTCCTGTTCTGGCCTCGTTCGGTTGGCGTTCTAACTACTTTTCGAAGTTCTCGGAGTAGCGGCTCGGTGTGGGGCCGCGCTGTCCGCGATATTTTGATCCGAGACCGGCCGCGCCGTAGGGACGATCGGCCGGAGTGGTCATTTCAAAGAAACTGATCTGACCGATCTTCATGCCCGGATACAGGGTGATTGGCAGATTGGCCACGTTGGAGAGTTCAAGGGTGAGGTGCCCATCCCAGCCCGCATCGACGAAGCCGGCCGTCGAGTGGATGAGCAGCCCCAGTCGTCCGAGTGAGCTCTTGCCCTCGAGTCGAGCCACCAAGTCATTGGGCAGCGCCACCCGTTCGATGGTCGAACCCAGCAAGAACTCGCCGGGGTGCAGGATCATCGGTTCGGACGTACCCACGTCAATCAATTCGGTTAGATCCTCTTGGGCCTCGCGCACATCGATAACGCGCTGGGAATGATTGCGAAACACCCGAAAAAGTTGGTCAATATGCAGATCCACCGACGACGGCTGAATACTGTCCTCGCTGAGTGGATCGATGATGATTCGGCCCTGTTCCAGGGCCTCTTTGATTGATCGATCGGAGAGCACCATAACCTTGGCAACGATACTCTGAAGCGGCCCACCCAGCCGGCTCGCGCGGCCCTCGAACCCAACTGCGACCCATTACCAAGGCGGTACGATAGGGCCCACGCGGGTGTAGTTCAGCGGTAGAACATCAGCTTCCCAAGCTGAGAACGCGAGTTCGATTCTCGTCGCCCGCTCCAACGATTTCGCATTTCATTACGAGAGTTTTGATGTGACCACCAATTTCCACCGCTGGGTACATTGGTACGTGCCCGAACTGCCCGAAATGCAGGCCCTTGCTGAGCGTCTCGACTTGCTCCTTGCGGGCGCGACGTTGCTTCGAATTGAATCACTCGGCTTCTCCTCGCTCAAGACGTACGCTCCTGCCCACGAATCCGTGCTTGACCAACGGCTCGTCTCCGTCACTCGACGAGCGAAGTACCTCGTGTGGGAGTTCGACGACGGGGTTCATGTCTTATTGCACCTCTCGCAAGCGGGCCGCATCGACATCGAGCGTCCGCCCAAAACGTCGAGATCTCGGGGCTCGGCAGTGCGTTTCGTATTTGGTCACGACAGATCAAAATACGGCGGGGAGAGTATCGGCGTCCTCATGCGAGAGTACGGCACGCATCGGAAAGCCTCGTGGTGGGTGTTGGCACCCCACGACCAAGGTCCGTTAGCAAGCCTTGGACCCGAACCGGGAAGTGAAGCGTTTGCCGACATTATTCTCACAAGCGACTCTCGACGTCGACTCACCACTGACCTGCGTGATCAACACGTTCTGGCTGGTATCGGCCGCGGATGGGGCGACGACATTTTGCACCGGGCCAGGCTTTCGCCATTCGCCTCGCTCAACTCTCTGAGCTCCCAACAGCGCGAGGCGCTATTGAAGTCCATCAACGATGTCCTCGCCGACGCCCTCGAACTCGAACGCACGCGCGAGGGAGGCCTGTCGGAAGCCAAGTTGGGCGGTCGCTTCAGTGTCCACGGTCGTTCGGGCGAGGTATGCCCAGCAGCATGCGGAGACACATTAAGGAGAGTGTCCTTTGAAAATTATGAGATGACGTACTGTCCGACGTGTCAAACGGGTAAGCGAGTGCTCGCCGACCGACGAATGTCACGAATCCTCAAGTAGCTTCTCAAAAGGCAATTGGCCTTTCGCTCTAATTCAAGTCTTCGGCTGGCATCGTACGATTTGTGGACGATGCCTGAATCGAAGAACGTGAACCGCTCACGCCATATCGAAGCGACCCGGTATTCGCAACAACTATCAGTGCGACAGCACGTCGTGCAGGGCACCTGAGAGTTTGTCCGCTTCGGCCCAGTTGATTCCGATAGTAAATTGAGTGCCCTGACGCGTTGCATCCACGAGACCCACCTCTCGAAGGCGCTTGACGTGAACGCTGACCGTCGGTTGTGAGAGGGAAAATGACTCAGCGATATCCTTCACGGTCGAAGTCCCCAATTTGAGAAACTCAAAGATCGCCAGACGTGTCGGATCTGCCAGCGCACGAAGCGGGAGAACAGCGTTCGAGACGCGACTCTTCGCGCTATCCGCCGCGCTTTCAATCCCAAAGCCAAAGAGTATGGAGTCAGGAAACTCGAAGTAGAGACCCTCACCAAACAACGCACAGACGGCGATGCGTACCGGCTTTCCCGCTTCGTACCGCTTGATAACTCCTGGCAGCCTCTCCTCGAAATAGGGGCATCGAGGGTAGATGTCATACCAGTACGAGCCACTCGACAATTTTCTCTTGATTTCAACGATGGCCGAACGCAGGGAGGGAATTGCGGTCGTTTCCCACCAGGGGCATACGACCGCCCAAACTTCGCTCAACAAGTTGAAATAGCTCTCGACGAGTTCGACGGAATCTCGCAGACTCTTCAAACGAGTCAAGATGGTAGCCGCGTCCTGATCGGTTTCGGACATCAAATCAAGCTCAAGATCAAGGGATCCTGAGCGCAGCGCACGCTCGCACCGATCTCTGAATTGAGTGAAATCCGTGCACTCGACCGCACCTGCCAAATGCGCTAAAACCTCCGCCTCGGCGATGCCTTTCATGTCGTCGTCCCAGAATTCCGTCAAACGCTCTTGATATTGGACGAGTTGGTCGAACAACGGTCCAACGGCCGTGTCAGTGTTGTCACGATTTTGGCACTTGAGGACACACCACGAAAGATCTAAGACCAACGAAGGTCCAATCACTTCCACGCTTGTCGTAGATGGCCTGGTCTCAGTTATCTGCATAGGTCTATGACTATATAGTTTTTTTCTTGCTTAGTCAAGTTACTTAAGATATGATTTATGAACTGACATTGCCGAGGACGGAAGTCATGAATCGATTTATCCTTGAATATCGGGCGAATGAACGAATAACTGAGTTCGTTCGCAAAGCAGAGACGGCGCACGGGCGCCGCCATGAACCGTTCGCCAACATTCAAGCCCGGGTGGTTGCCGCTCTGAAGTTGTCCCCATCTCAAAGATTCAGAAGAGGACCGGCGGCGAACCGCGATAAGCCGAGTGCCGAATCAGTCTCACTACGCCAGTGCCAAACACAAATCGGCAGATCTCTATGGAGGGGCTGAACTCTCAAATCACTGGTAGGGACGCTTTAGATTCGTCAGGACAACAACCCTCGACCGGGCCCGACCACCGACGACTTTCAATAAGAATGCGGTGACTCCAGACACCTTGGGTTTTGCTAACTAGGTTTTGTCTGATGACCACAGCGGTCTCCTTCGATTTATTCTCTTGGATCAGGAGTTTCTGATAGATCGCGTTTGTCGTCTGCCCCGTTTCCAAGCTGAGAACGTGGGTACGATTCCCGTCACCCGCTCCAAGGGTTTTCGATTCCGCTCAAGCAGTTACCACGTTTTCAAGATGCACAAAATTGACCCGCTCTTCGGAAGTGAGCGGGGTCAAGCGCTTGCGAAAGCAAGCACCTGGTAACTGAGCGGGCGAGGGTCACCCCTACGAACCGGCCATCTGGGGCACTCCGGTGTGACGCCCGGGTTTGTCAGTTTAGGTTGACAAATCTTGCTTGTCAGTCTATACTGACAGTTATGGACATCGACAAACTCAGTGCGAATCTCTCGTCGGATGACCCAGCACTTGGGCTACGCGCCTCATTGGCGTTGCATCGCCTGGCTGAGAGGGTCGAAGCCAACCACGTCGCGTCGGCCCGGGAAAAGGGCTGGTCGTGGCAGCAGGTCGGAGACGCTTTGGGCGTCACTCGCCAATCCGTGCACACCAAATACAACAAGGAGTCATCATGACTGCCGAACCCGTTGCGCCAGAGATGCTTAACGCCTGGGCCATCTGTCTGCAGGCCAGTGAGGAGGCTCGTCGTCGAGGCGATCGCCGATATGGCACTGACCACATCTTGCTCGCGTTGTTCGAGGATCCCTCGATTGAAGTCGTGTTGGGCGTGAACCTCCAGCAAGCTCGCCAGGCCCTTGACTCGCTCGACAACGAAGCCCTGAGTGCCCTGGGCCTGGGTTCCGGCGCCGACGCTCCCGCACTGGCGATGCGCGCCGTGCCGAAGAAGCCGAGGTTCAGAGACGTTGCGCAAAAAGATCGCCTCCGCATCACGCCCGCGGCAAAGAAAGTGCTCGAGGAAGCGTCTAAGCCCAACCGTCGGAGGCTCTACGTCACGGCCCAGCAGGTGCTGGCCCAAATCCTCACTCTCAAACCACCAGATCCTGCGGCAGCGCTGCTGGGCGCCCTCGGCGTGGACCCGTCGGAGGTTCAGCGCCGATTGAATGCGGTCACGCCCGACAGCTGAGGGCCCAGCGACATTCACGGCTTCGAGCGAAGGTGTCCGTATCGGGCCGTTCCGGGCTGGGGGAACCATTTCGAGCACCGGCCCAAATAATCGCTCCCGGAGGTGATAAACATCCGTCGGTCGGCTGCCAGATCGTGAACGAGAACGAGATTGATCGTCAAGGCTCGACTACGCGAGGTGCCCCACTTTGACGCCAACGTATCCAAGTGGGGCACGACTCCCACATGCCGGAGTGGGGCGGGCAACTATCGCGAGTGCGCGGTTCAGCGATCCTCCCCCTTTCAGTTGGCTACGCCTCGCGCAACGCCTCGGCCGGCTGCACACGAACCGCGAGCAGCGCCGGAAGAAGAGCGAGGGCGACGCCACCCACCACGATGACCACGCAGACGATCGCCACCAGTTCCACGGGTACCACTGCCACCGGTACCGCCCCCAAGTGGGCCGCGAAGGACCGCCAGACGGCCTTTCCCACCGCGATTCCCGAGGGCACGCCGATTAGGAGGCCGATGGCGACGACCGTGAGCGCCTGCCAACAGGTCGACGCCAGGACCTGTCGGCGGACGAAACCAAGAACCTTGAGTAGCGCCACCTGGCGTCGACGTCGCGCGACGCTCACAAAAAGCAGATGTGCGAGGGTGGCCGCTCCAAAGAGGGCCAAGGTGACGCCGAGCAAGAGAGGAAAGTCCACGGCCTGGCCGAAGTTGACCAGGTTGACCGGCACGTTGAGTTCATTGACGTTTTCGGAGAACTCGCGCTGAAAGTGGGCGAGTGCGGAACGTCCGGCCGGTCCGGGCACAATGCCCACCGCCATGCCCCACCCTTGGACGGACTTCGCCAACTCCTGATGGCAGGCCGATGGATGAGGATTGCCCAAACAGGCAATATCGAGGGCCGCGCCAAACGGCAATACGGCGCCCACGCCGAGACCGCCGATGCTGAAGGTCGGCGGCAGCGTGACGGTGCCGACAACTTGCAGTGTCCGCGACTCCACTTTGCCCGACTTGTTGACCAGCGACACCGAGACTCGTGATCCCACGTGCAGGTGCGCCTGAGACATCGTCGTGGCGCCGAGGAGCAACTGATCGTTCCCTTTCGGATATCGGCCATTGACGAGCGAGAACGCCATTGGTCCCTTGGCCACGTTGACAAAGATCCCTTCGACATTGACCGTTCCAACTTTCACGTACTTGCCCGCAAATCCGTAGGTGACCTTGGTCACGTTCTTGTTGTCATCGAAGGTCGCCAACGCCGTGTGCAACTGCGGCGTGGTCATGCCGCCCATGTCGAGCTGCCAGTTCTGCCCGTAGAGCGGAGGGGTCTTCACGAGATGGGTCAGGCTCGCACCGAAGACCGTCGTGGCCACCAGGGCCACCACGGCCACCGTGGCTCCGACCAGCGCCGTGGCCACCGGGACACTCGACCGACCTCGCCCGCGATCGAGCGCGTTGCGAACCCCCACGAGGACGCTCGGTGGCGCCCCCGTCCTCGCGACCATCGCGACCATGGGGTTGGTGTGACTGACGGGCTGATCGCGGTTGTTCGTCGCAGCGCCGCTCTGGGCGGCTCGCCACGACGGAAGCACGGCCAACGCCGCCACGACCACCGTGACCGCAAGGAAACCCAAACCGAACAGAACGCCATTAAACACGAATCCCCGTGTTGGCTCCGCGGCCCGCGCCTCGCCCACCGGGGTCAGCGGCGACACCACAAAAGCCAGAGCCACCGCCGCCAGGGCGCCAGCGAGGCCGATGGCGGCGGCGCGGAGCATGCCCAGACCAAAGAGCTCGCGTGGCCGCATGCCCAACGCGGCGAGAGTGGGATAGGACTCGCGTTCGACGAGACTTTGGCGCGACAGCGCCTGGCCCACCAACGCCAGACCCGCCAACAGCGCGAAGAGCGAGAAGAACAACCATCCCGTCGACTGGGGCTGAATCGACTGTTCCACCGACGCCGAGTTCGAATCGACGTTCAGTAAGTAAACGTAGCCCGAGCCCTGGTGGTGGTTGACGTACACCTGGAGCCGAGGCATGTCATTCTGGCCCTGTCGCAATCGCACCTGCACGATGTCCGACGACACCAAGCCCAAACTCCTGCTGCATCGAGAACCCCACGAGCGCGTCGTTGGGACCAGTGGGAAGGCGACCGGAGAGTAGTTTGATCGTGCTGGAAATATGGGAGTTCGGTAGACTCGCCACGCCGAGATCTTGGTTTGGTACGAAGCGCCCCTGAGCGATGGCGTTCCCGTTGGCGTAGTAGAGGTCAGTGGTCACCTTGGACACGTACGGCAGATGGAAGTAATTCTTAGACAAGTGTGATGACGTGAAGACTTCCGCGTCGTAGCCGTAGCGCTTGGAGAAATCAGAGTAAGCCGAGGAGGTCCTGTGCGCGGTGGAGACCCCGGCGAGGACCGTCCCGCCGATGAGGGCTACGAGCAGTGAAAGGGCCAGCCACGAAGCCCACCGCCGCAGAAGCTCGGCCCGAAATACGACTCCGACAGAGCGCATTACCCTCCCTAACCTGAGATTCAGTATGCATGACGCCGGGCCCGGGAGAGATGGTGCCAACCGTCCAGAATGCCTCGTGCTAGCACCCACGCCAACCATCGGTCATTACGGCGCCGCCGCTGGTTCCTCAACCGCGCTTAGAAGTGGTGGCCCGCACTCCCAAAACTTTGCCCAAAAGAGCGTGCATGCGGTACTTGCGAGAATTCTTCGCGTATGTCGAACTAAAAATTGGCGAAGTCGAAGTTCACTTTGTCATCAGCGCAGAAGTGCCACAACGCTTCCACTCTTCACGTTTGCCGTGACCGAAGCACCCACACTTATGGCTCCCCGAACGAAAATCTTCACCTTCGAATCATGAAGCCGAGCGAGCCGTAGTTGCAAAAATGCTTCCACGCTCACGGCTCTGGCTCTGGCGATGACGAGCGCCGCGCTGCCGTTGCGTAAATAGCTGCCGTAGCCAGTGAGGGTCACTTCCGAGTCGTTGTCGCGAAGGATCACGGTTGCCAATCGATTGATTTCTTTTCGCAAAGCACGTGATAACGACGTTGAATTCGTGGCAAAAGAATTCAACGTGATTGATTCATCAGTCGGGCGCATGACGGTTGCCGTTGTAGTTGTCGTGGACGCAGCCGTCGGTGAATTGGTTGGAGTGGCCGGCGGGTTACCCGGGGCAGGTGGCGCGCCCGCCATGGTGGTCGTGGTGGTTGGCGAATGGGTCGTCGTGGTGGTTGGCGAATGAGTCGTCGTCGTCGTTGGTGCATTGGAAGAACCCGTCGGGCTGTACTCAGCCACCCAATCGACATCAGTCGACGCCGACGCCGTAGGACACGCAAACCCCGAACTGCACCACGTCTGCTGTTGGATGTCCAGGCCCATCGGCTGATCGGGGATAACCGATGTCGTTGTAATCGAGGCCCACTCGGTGCCGTCGACGGTGAAGATAATTGAAGCAGGCGACCACACGATGCCAAAGGTGTGCCACTGCGTCATATCAATGGTGAGATTGTTGTGAATCGTCAAGTTTGCCGAGGTGTAGTGCAGCGTCGCCTGTGTCAACGTGTCGCCACCATAGGTTTCGTCGAAATCTACTTCCGGTGGCCATCCCCCGGTCGGCCACAACAATTCGACTTGGGTTGGACCGACACCGGTCATTCTCGAGCGAACGAAGAATGCGCCGTACGTCAGTGCTTCACCCGATTGACCCGCGCCGCCACTTACCCAGTCGTTGTTGTCCGCCGGTAACTGCGACGTGGTCAGCTGCAACATTCCGCCACTTACCTTGACCTGACTGGGCGCCCATAACGAACCTGGGTCACCAGCAGCGGTTCCCGAATACGCCGTCCACCCAGAGGGAAGTGTGGTGCCCGTAAAGTCGTTCGAGTACGTCATTGTGTACCCGGACATCGCGTTCGCACTCGGCGGATCGTAGCCTGACGGTTCGGAACTATCGACATTGCCGAGCGGGTACACGGTCGTAGCGGCATTCGAATCGACGCCGACGTTCGTCGCGAAAGTGGAAGAAATTGTTACGGCGTATGAAGGGGTTGTGTTCGTGAACGTGACCGCGCTGATGAGCGCCAATGCTCCCGCCCATGCGATCAATGAAACCCAATGGTTTCTTGCTCTACGAACGCCGCCAACGGACTGTGGTTCTGGGCTCGCGGTCTTCAACTCGATGCTCGCTCTCTCGTTCGTAGTTACGCAGCAATAACTGCTCGAATATGTGACTCACCTTGCTAGACAGACTTCGAAGACAGCCCGACTTCGAAAACGCCTTGGACAACCGGCGTACCTCTGGCTGCCCACATGCTAGTTATCGCAACTGCGGGCTGCCGGAAAAATCAACCCCCGCCGCCGCGTTCTCACTCATTTCACAGGAGAGTTTGCATCCAGATTCACAAGCATGTCGTCACGCCCCGGTGACACTTCTGACTACTGGGACGAGCGGCGATGTTGAATTGGGGCCGCCCCGACCCGTGCGTGCCCATCCGTCCTGAATTATTTTTTCGACCCGAGCCGATCCCGCACGTGACAGTTCACACGTATTGATTGACCAATTACCCTGATCGCCAGGCTGAGTACGCGGGTTCGAATCCCGTCGCCCGCTCCAATTAACTTCAGAGGCGGCCGGCTCTGAAGAGCCAAATTCAGCGTCGGTACACTTTCAGAATGACTGAACCCGCAGAATCTTCAAACAGAGTCAGCGTGCGCGGTACCTCCGATCTTGCCTTTTCGAACCCCGGACGTGACGTGCAGCGAGTCGGGACGGCCAACTTCCTCGGTCAGGATGTTTCTAAAATCCACGGACCCGTATGGGCCGTGCTCGGGAACCTGGGTGATAGCCAGTGCTACCTGGGGGTCACGGACAAGGTCGAGGCCGTGCAGGCCGCTATGTCTCGTCAGATTGCGCGGGACGACCGGGCCAACCGCCTCATTGCGCCGGCCTTCACCATTGGTGTGTCCGATGGTCAGCTCAACGGCACTCCAGAAATGCGTTTTTCGCTCATCGGACGAGAACTCGTGAACGACGCGGTCTCGACGCACCTCGCCGCGAATCACGTTGAAGGACTAATTGCGGTGGTCGCGTGCGACAAGCCGCCGATCGGCACGGTAGCGGCGTTGCTGGAACACAATGTTCCCGCGGTCATTCTTTCTGACGGCTCAATCAGTCCTGGCATCGATCCACGGACCGGTGAACGTATTGACCTGGTCACCGCTTTTCAGTTCGCCACGGTCACCGACGAAGTCGCCCGGTCCGAAATCACCCTGCACGCGTGTCCGGGTCAAGGCAGTTGTGGGGGAATGTTCACCTACAACACGATGCAGACGTTCATTGCCGTGTTGGGTCTCGAGCCGCTCCACATGGTCGCTCCACCATCGGACGACCCTCGTCGCATAGAGCAGTTTCCCAACGAGCTCGTCGACTGCCTGGTGACGATGACCAATCAAAACCTTCGTCCCCGAGATATCGTCACACCCATTTCTCTTCGCAATGCTCTCGTCGTTTCTATGGCCATGGGTGGCTCGACGAACGTCATGCTGCACAGTGTCGAGATCGCGCGTGCGGCGGGTATCAACTTATGGACCGACGTGCTCAGTCAGGACGAATTCAATGAGTTGTCGCACCGTCTGCCAGTGATTGTCAACATGCGTCCGTTCGGAACGTACTCAATGGTCGACGTCGACGTCGCCGGCGGACTTCCAACGATCGTCAACGAACTTTTGCGTGCTGGCTTCCTCGATGGCACGGCCATCACCTGCACCGGAGAAACGCTCGCTGCGCAGATAGATCGCTTGGCCCCGCCGCCGCCAGATCACGAAGTGATCTATTCGGTCGCCCGACCGTTCAAGAGCACCAGTGGGCTCCGACTCCTGCGCGGCAATCTTGCCCCGGACGGGGGTGCAATCTTCAAACTCGCAGGCGTAGAAAGCGGAATCGTTGACGGTGTGTTCATCGGCACGGCACGCGTCTTCAACGGAGAGCGTTCGTTGATTGCCGCGCTCGACGAGCGGCCCGATGATTTTCAAGACAACGACATGGTGGTAATACGCTACGAAGGGCCTCGCGGCGCGCCGGGGATGCCCGAGATGCTCGACCCCACGTCGAAGATCACTTCGCTATGCCGCAAGCGTGGGATCACGATCGCCTTGATGACGGACGCTCGATTCTCGGGCGGGTCCGTTGGTCTAGTGATTGGCCACGTCGCTCCGGAGGCGCTGCTCGGCGGGCCGATTGCCCTCGTACAAGATGGCGACACCATTACCGTCGACATCAACCTGGACCGACTCGACTGCCAACAACTTGGTGACCCGGAGACTTTTGCGCACCGGGCGACCGCGTGGGAGTCACGTGTAACGGCCAACGGCGGAATTCATCCCGACGCAGCACTGGTCACGCAGCGGGTTCTCAAGCGAATGCGCGCCACGGCGTTTCCGGCCTTGCTTGGCGGAGGGATGTCGACGAGTTAAAACGTTTATGACGAAAGTTGACCCAGATGCCGCTCTCGCAGAAACCTCAGTTTCCCACGCTGAGAAGGCGAGTTCGAATCTCGTCGCGCTCCAATGAATCGCACCCGATCACCAAGGTGGAGCGATGAAGTCCTCAGCGTATACGACGCCTGTCGCCCACCCGAAAAACGCTAGCGCGGCCCCGCGTTCAATGAGAGTTGTTCCGACATCTCATGGCGTAGACTCTGTCCTGTTTCACCGCCAGCCTCCGCCAGTCCACCCAACTTCAAACAAGGGAACGCCATGACCGACTCACGAAGTTCTTCTCCTACCAAGAACACGTCCGTCAGCGAGCGACTGGCCGAGATCGCTCATCGCATCGCGCAAGAGGTCACCGGGCCGGCGGCGTACGACGTCGACCTCAAGGCACGTTTTCCCATCGAATCGTTCACTGCCCTCAAGGAGGAAGGTGTGCTTTCTGCGCTCGTTCCCGTTGAGTACGGTGGAATGGGCGCTTCTTTTACGGACATCAGCAATGCGATTCGCGTGCTCAGTCGTTTCTGCGCGGCGACGGGATCGGTGTTGGCAATGCACACGGAACAGTTGTTCGTCCTGCTGAAGTTTGGCACGACGGAGGCGATGCGCGGCGTCCTGCAGGAAGTCGTGGACCACCAATTGCTCATCGCTAATGCCAACAGCGAAGTGGGGATTGGCGGTGACGTGATGCGAAGCGTCGCAGCTCTCGCACCCGAGGGTGACGGCTGGCTCTTTGACAAGCAGGCGCTCGCGCCTTCTTTCTCAAGTTACTCTGATCTGATTCTCTCAACGTCGCGACGCTCACCCGACGCCACCGAAACCGATCAGGTACTGACGCTTCTTCGGACGAACGAGGTCACCCTCGAGCCGACCACCACCTGGGACACTCTCGGGTTACGCGGCACCTGTAGCGGCGGAATGCACATCACCGGTCACGTGACCGAGGACAACCTCTTCCCAGTGCAGTTCGCCCAAATTGCGAACGGCGGTGCCGGCCAAATACGCCACGTACTCATGACGTCGGTGTGGACCGGCCTGGCCGAAGCCGCGATGGAAGAAGCCCACGAAGCGGTTCGCGCGTCCGCGCGAAAAAGCATCGGCACGACGCCGCAGTCGGCGGTTCGGTTGGCTGAAATCATGGCCGATGTCGAGGTGGCGCGCAGCATGTTGGCTGAGGCGCTCCGAAAGATCGAGGCGGCCCTTGCGTCTGACACCATCGAGGACATCGGGCTGGTCATGAGCCTGCGCAACGTAAAAGTGGTCACGTCCACCGCCGCCATGAACGCGGCGATCGCGGCGCTACAGATCTGTGGGATTAATGGTTTTCGACGGGGCCCGGATCACCGATTGGAGCGCGTCGTTCGCGACGCCTGTGGTGCCCTGATTATGGTGAGCAATGACCGTTACCTGCAGGAGAACGCCCAGATGCTCCCACTTCGCAAGTCCATCTGACCTCTGCGGTGACGTCGCTGCCAACGCTTGCCTACGTCTATGATCCGCTCTCGTTCGGCGCGCTGTCGATTGTCGAGGCGGCCGAAGGAGTCTGTCGCCTCGTATGGATCGTCGACAGCTCCAAGCCCGACGCAGCCCTCACGGCGCGACTCTTGCGCAAGTTCGGACCCGTGGTCGACTCGGCCGAACAGGATTTCCAGAGTGTGGCCGCCGAGGTGCAAGCCCATGGGCCGGTCGGCATACTTTCCATGCACGACGCGGACCTCGTCTGGACGGCTCGGCTCGCTGAAGAACTGCGGTTGCCGTTTCACAGTCTTGACACGGCGCAGAAACTGACCGACAAGCACGCCCAGCGCGACGCACTGGCCGCGGCGGGGCTGGCGGTCCCGATGTTTCGAATCCTTCCTCGGAATGCGACCGTGGCCGACGCAGAAGAGATCGGCCGCACCTTCAGTTATCCAGCCGTGCTCAAGCCCCGGTGGGGTCAGTCCAGTCGTGACACGCTCCCAATTTCGTCACTCTCGCAACTCCTGGAGACGCTTAAGGAGTTGAAGGGTTTAGAAGCCGAGGATTACGTGCTCGAAGGATTCGTACCCGACGCCAGCCGAGAGCTCGCGGGCCGCGGCTTCGCCAACTTTGTCTCGGTGGAGAGCGTGGTGGAGGGTGGCCGCGTCCAACACGCAGCCATCAGTGCCCGCACGCCATTCCGTTGGCCATTCCGCGAGACCGGTTACTTCACGCCGAGTGCGCTCTCGCCAGAACTCGAGGCCGACGTGCTTCGCGTCGCCACGGGGGCTGCGCTCGCGCTTGGTGTGGTGATCGGCTGTTTGCACACCGAAATCAAACTTACCGACGATGGGCCGGTCATCATCGAAGTCAATGGGCGCCCCGGCGGTGGCATCTCAGAAATGCTCGAACGCGCCTCTGGCTTCAGCATTCTGCGCACCGCGCTACGCCTCGCCGTCGGGGAGCCGGTTGGACTTCACGGCCCTATCGCCTGCTCGCGGGTCGGTTACCTCCTCTACGTGTTTCCTGAGACCGACGTCGAGTGGATCGACGTCGTCGATGGCTTGCCCGCGCTCCGCGAGGTCGATGGAGTCGACGAGATAGTTCTCGTCAGAGGTCCTGGGCAACGTATTGATTGGCGAGAGGGTTCCGAGGCGCACGTGTTTCACCTCACCGGCACGACCCGAGACCTCGACGAACTTCGTCGTCTCATCGACGCGACGGTGCGCCTCGTGCGAATTGAGGGGCACGACGACGCGCACTGAGCACGTCCGCCTTCAACGTCTAGGGCGTCGTGTTGCCTCACGCGACGATTTTGCCCGGCAAGATCCGCGCGACTATTTAATTGTGCGCGCGCGAAATTTGGATTGAGCGTGACATCACGAGTCAGGACTTTCTCTGAAAGTACGACTACGTTACGGTAGCGAACTGAGCCTCAATGGCAGCTTCCACGACATCGACGCCCGCGAGCAATGTCTCGTCGTCCGTAGTCAGGGGCGGCAGAAACTTAACGACCTCGGAGTACGCGCCCGCGGTCTCGATCACCACGCCGTGCTCGAACGCGTAGCCCGACACTCGCGCTCCAAAATCCATGTCGTTGAACGACGCGACGCCCTGCATCAGACCGCGCCCGCGCCATTCGAGTTCGCCAGGATGACGTGCAACGATCTCCGCCAGTCGTCGCTGCAGCAGTTCTCCCTTGCGCTTGACGTCACGGCCGAACGTCTCGTCAGCCCAGTAGGTGCGCAACGCAGCGGTCGCCCCCACGAAGGCAAGGTTGTTACCGCGGAACGTGCCGGTGTGCCCTCCCGGCTCCCAGACGTCAAGTTCAGGTCTGATGAGAACCAACGACATCGGCAGGCCGTAGCCCGAGAGCGACTTAGAGAGCACCACCACGTCGGGAACTACTCCCGACTCTTCGAAGCTAAAGAAATCACCCGAACGGCCGCAGCCCGCTTGGATGTCGTCGACAATGAGGGGAATACCGCGCTCGACGGCCAGATCGGCCAGGCGGCGCAACCATCCGACGCTCGCCGCGTTGACGCCGCCCTCGCCCTGAATTGTCTCCACGATGATGGCGGCCGGCTGATCGACGCCGCTCGAGGGGTCGTCGAGCATCTTCGCCAGCATTGAAATGGTGTCGACGTCAGCCCCGAAGTACCCCTCAAAGGGTACAAACGTCGCGCCGCCCAACGGCACCGCCGCCGCCGAACGATACTTTCGCGCTGCCGTCGTCGCGAGCGCGCCCAGGCTCAAACCGTGATAGCCATGCGAAAACGCGATCACGTTCGTCCGTCCGGTCGCCAGTCTGGCAACCTTGATCGCGGCTTCGGTGGCGTTCGCCCCTGTGGGGCCGGTGAAATGTAGTTTGTAGCGCAGTCCGCGCGGGATGAGAATTAGATTGGCAAACGCGTCGATAAATTCGCGCTTCGCCCGGGTGGCCATGTCGAGCGAGTGGACGATGCCGTCTCGCTCAAGGTAATCAAGAAGGGCCTGCTTAAGGAGCGGGTTGTTGTGCCCATAGTTGAGCGTGCCCGCGCCGGCAAAGAAATCTATGTATTCGTTGTCATCTTCGCCAATCAAGAGCGAGCCGCGAGCCCTGTCAAACACGGTAGGGAACGAACGGATATAGCTCCGCACCTCTGATTCCCACTCTTCAAAACTTTCAAGACTCATGGCACACCTATCCCGGAAGCATTCACCTACCGGCGACATTAGTCGAATAACTCACAATTTGGGAAGGGGCGCGAAAACCTCCAGTCCATAGTGGCAACGTTGTGGCGTTCGTGGAAAAGTGCCCGCTCACGCGCGCGTCAGTTGATTGAAATTTGTTAATGAGGCCCGTGTCAGGGAACGAGAATTATTGATACCGCTAGCGCAGGCACCCTAATATGGTCCCTGGCCTTGGTTCTTGTGGCAAGGTTGCGGTGCAACACGGCGACGATCGTTCGTGGGATTTTCCAATATTGGCGGAAGTGTTTCGCGTCTGACGCGGTGAAGAAAGGCTTTCTTACTCCTCGTGACAATACTTATTGGTGTGGACTTTCAAGAGATCGACGAAGTCCAAGAGTCGATCAGGACCTTCGGTGATCGCTACGTCCGTCGTATCTATACCAACTACGAGATAGACGATTGTTGCAAGAACCACAGCGGAGCCGCATCGGCGCTGGCGAGTCGATTCGCGGCAAAAGAGGCGGTATTCAAGGTCCTGAAGGAAGGTGACGTGGTCGCAACGTGGCAAGAGATAGAAGTGCGGCGCCTAGAGTCTGGACATCCGGCGATATCCCTTCGGGGTGCCGCGGCGACGCTGGCCGCACAACAAGGAATCGCAACGATATCCTTGAGTTTGAGTCAAAGTGGCGGGACTGCGGCAGCAGTCGTTGTGGCTGAGAGTGAAAAAGAGAGCAGTGATCAATGAGTGGTGCCGAAACCACGATTCGTGAAGTCCTTCAGGCCAACGGCAAGTTGCCCGTTTCGGCGATGACGTTACATGATGAGGATGATCTCTACCAACACGGGCTGTCCTCGCACGCCAGCGTCAATGTCATGCTGGCGCTCGAAAGCGCCTTTGACGTCGAATTTCCCGATGCATTGCTGCGGCGTGACACCTTTAAGTCAGTCGCCGCGATTCGAGCGGCGCTCGAATCGCTCGGCGCTGAAGTATAGTCAAGCCGACGTTCACCAACTCGGGAGGGGGAGGGATGACATCAAGCACCGACGAGTTTCGCAACGCATTGTTTGATGCGGGCTTACTCGTTCCCGGTAGCGCCACAGGTTTGTTCCACCGTTCCTTCGCTTTTGAGAATGTAATTCGCGGGATTGAATCCTTCGTCTCTGCGGCCGGTTCAGATGTTCAGCGTCGCCAACTTTATTTCTCCCCCATACTGGATCGTTCAGTCTTGGCGAAGAGCGATTACGTCATTTCTTTTCCTAATCTGGTCGGAGTCCTCACCAGCTTCACGCGCCCAGAAAAGGACTTGTCCGAACTCATTGAACGAGTTGAGTCTGGTGGTGACTGGTCTGAGTTGTTGTCGTCCAACGGTCTCGCCCTTGGCGGGGCCGCGTGTCATCATATCTACCCAACGCTCGCTGGAACGGAGGTGCCCCTTGACGGACTTCTCTACGAAGTTCAGGCGTCGTGCCATCGCCACGAGCCCAGCGAAGATCCCGCACGAATGCAATCTTTCTCCATGCGCGAGTTCGTGTACGTCGGCACCGAGAGCGGTGCAATCGCGCACCGGGAACTGTGGCTACAGCGTGGTGCGGAGCTGCTTAACAAACTCGGACTCTCTGTCGAGATGGTGACTGCCAACGACCCCTTCTTTGGTCGAGCCGGCAAGTT
>JBEKQN010000045.1:0-14615 GCA_049519675.1 Acidimicrobiales bacterium
CACGATGCCTCCCACCACCACGGGGATGTCGCTCCCGCGCTCGCGCAGAGCGGCCACGACGAGTGGCACCAGGGTGAGGTGCGCGCCCGAGAGCATCGAGAGTCCGACCACGTCGACGTCTTCTTGAATCGCGGCGACGGCCACCATCTCGGGAGTCTGAAAGAGACCGGTGTACACCACCTCCATGCCCGCGTCACGCAGCAGGCGGGCCACGACCTTGATGCCGCGGTCATGTCCGTCGAGGCCCACCTTTGCTACCAACACGCGAATGCTCATATTGATGCGGTCTCGACGTATCGACCGAAGACACCGGCCAACGTGCCCATCATCTCGCCCACCGTGACCATGTGGCGCGACGCGTCGATCAGTGTCGGCATGAGGTTGATCTCGGGGTCCGCGGCCTCGCGGGCCAATACCTCGAGGCACCGTCGAACATCCTCGTCATTACGGGCTTGTCGCACTTGCGCCACGCGCGCACGCTGGGTGATTTCGTCCGCGCCCGAAATGCGCAGGGTATCGAGGTCGGTCTCGTCATTTCCCTCAAGGAAGCGGTTGGCTCCCACGACCGTGCGGGTGCCGTTGTTGAAGTTGCGCTCCAACTCGTAGGCGGAGTCCGCAATGCGGGACTGGAAGTAATTCGCCTCGATGCCGTTGATGCAGCCGTCCAACATCGAGCCGTCACCCATCTCCAATATCTCTGCGAAGATTGCTTCGGCCTGAATCTCCATCTCTCGGGTCAACGCCTCGACGAAGTAGGAGCCACCCAATGGGTCCGCCACGTGTACCGCGTTGGTTTCGAAGGCAATCACTTGTTGGGTGCGCAACGCGATGCGCGCCGCCTTTTCGGTCGGCAACGCGAGCGCCTCGTCCATCGAATTGGTGTGCAGTGATTGGGTTCCGCCCAAGACGCCGGCGAGCGCTTCAATCGCGGTGCGAACGATGTTCACCTCGGGCTGCTGGGCCGTCAACGAGACGCCGGCCGTCTGGGTGTGGAAACGCAGTTGGTGGGACCTGGCCAGTTGGGCGTGATAGTGGTCGCGCATCCAGGTAGCCCAGAGGTTGCGCGCCGCGCGATACTTGGCGATCTCTTCAAAGAAATCAATATGGGCGTTAAAGAAGAATGAGAGCCTCGGGGCAATCACGTCGACGTCGAGGCCGCCCTGTCGCGCCAACTCCACGTAGGCGAAACCGTTGGCCAACGTGAAGGCCAGTTCCTCGACCGCCGTTGATCCAGCTTCACGGATGTGGTAGCCGGAAATGGAGATTGAGTTCCAGCGCGGCATCTGGGCGGCGCTGAAGGACATCGTGTCACGAACCAGTCGCATTGACTGGCGCGGCGGAAAGACGAACTCCTTCTGGGCCTGATACTCCTTCAAGATGTCGTTCTGCAACGTTCCTCCGAGCTGGGCCCGCGCGACGCCGCGTTCTTCGGCCTGAACAATGAACATCGCGAGGATGACGGCCGCCGGGGAGTTGATGGTCATCGACGTGGTCGTCGCGGCGAGATCAATGTCGGCAAAGAGGTCGCGCATGTCGGCCAGGGAGTCAATCGCGACCCCGCATCGGCCAACTTCTCCCAAGGCCATAGGGTCATCGGAGTCGAGGCCCATCAGGGTCGGCATGTCAAAGGCCGTGGACAGGCCATCGCCACCGGAGCGGATGATCTCTTTGAACCTCCCGTTCGTATCAGTGGCGAGCCCGAATCCGGCAAACATCCTCATCGTCCAGAGCTTCGAGCGGTACATCGATGCGTGCGGCCCTCGGGTGTAGGGAAAGACCCCGGGGAACTCTCCGTCGTGCGGGCCGTAGACCGGATCTAACGCAATGCCCGACATCGTCGCGAACGTCGCGTCGCGAAGGCGAGATTTCTTGAAGGCGTCGTCCCAAATCTCATAGGAGTCGTTCGTCACGACACTCCCTCCATTGCTGCTAGCGATTCCGCGGCCTCGCCCTAAGCATAGGAGTCAACTCGAAGTCCAAGATTGACGAATCGCCGAACCACGCGCGGTCACGACGACGTCCGACCGTAGAACGCGATGACTACCTCGCGAACTTTCACGCGTGGCGCCACCGTTCGACTCGAGCCGGCGTCAGCATCTGAGCGCCAGCCCTGCCAATCAAACGCGTCGAGCGCGCCGAGCCCCTGGTCGAGCAAGTGACGGGCCAGAATTCCCTTGACGGCCTTGGCTTCGTGACCGGCAACTACTTCTTCGCCTTCAACCACGAATCGAACGTTCACCAGATGACACGACGTTCTGAGTTGGGTGAAATCGATCGCGAAAGCGTGCTCGTTGGGCAGCAGATTCACCACGGAGGCCCCGGCGACGTGGCTGACAAGGACCGGGGTTATTCGCGTTCGCCAGTAGGTCGCGAGACCACCCAGCGGGGACAGCACCACGTTCATCTTGAGTCGGTAGTCGCCGATGAAGTCCTGAGCGGTCGTAAGTCCGTAGAGCCCCGAAGGGACAAGAATCCGACGTCGCTGCGCGCCGGCCAACGTCGCGGGATCAAGGTGACCCCACACCACGCCGCTGTAGCGTCGCCACGCCGGCAAAAGGCGGGCCCGATGCTCGGTCAACTCCCGCGACGACGAAATCGCCCGCTCCAGCAGCGCACCGTGAACTCGAAGAGTCTTTTCGATGTCGCCCGAATTGCCGGCGTCAAGTAACCCGCCGAGTGCCGCGAGCACTTCTCGTCGGGGCGCGTCAAGTTCGGTGTCGAACGTCCCGATCTTCGCCGCGCGTGATCCACCGGGCTCCTTGCCCTCCGACGGCGGCAGGAGCACGAAGAGTCGACGAGGCACGGTCCATACGGTATCGGCTGAAGCGGACTAAGCCGCTTTGGACGCTTTTGGAGTCACTCCTTGAGATTGAAGGAATCGGCGAACCTTGATGACCTGATCTTCACTCAGATCACGCGCGCGGCTCGAGCCAAAAGAAAGTATCTCGCCTTCAATAGTGACGGCCCAATTGCCATTGTGTGTTTCGTGCACATCACCGAAACGCTCCAGCAGCACGCACACGTCGTGCCACTTGATGTTGTGATTTAGTGGGTGTCCGAAGACCTTCTGGACGGTAATTCGGTGGTGGTGATCCAACTTGATTGACACGGTCAACCCCCTCGAATGAGGGCCGAGGTCTTCCGCCCTCAAAAGAACTCTCTACCTTTTATATGGTCTTGTCAAGTACCGCGACCGATTCAACGTGCTCGGTCATCGGAAATAGGTCAAATACACGGAGTTTGTCGAGCTCGTATCCCCCGGTTGTCAAAGATTTGAGGTCACGGGCCAGGGTGGCCGCGTCACAGGACACGTAGACAATCCGACGCGGGGCGCGACGCACGAGTGCGTCGGCGACACCCTTGGCCAATCCCCCACGCGGGGGGTCGAGCACCACAACATCGCCCGCAGCGACCGCATCGTTGATCGCGCGTGGTGAGACCGACCACTCGCGCACCTTCAGTTGGCGCAGACCGTCGCCATTTTGTCTCGCGTCGCGAACCGCGTACGGCGACTGTTCGACCGCCGTCACCCGTCCGCCCGGCCCCACGGCCTTGGCCAGCGGGACCGCGAACAGCCCCACGCCGCTAAAGAGATCACAGACATGATCGTCGGGTTGGATCTGGGCGAATTCGCTCACCGTCGCCAACAGCAATTCGGGCGCGTCACGATGCGACTGCCAGAAGGACCTCGGCGACACCGAAAAGTACGTGTCCCGAACCCCCACGCGCGAGTGCGTCGAAGGCTCCAGCGGCTCGCCGCGAAGCGAACAGAGTTCGTACATCGTGCCACGATGGGTATCGCGCTTCACCACGGCGAACGGTTCACCGTCGCCAATAGCGCGAAGCTCCACTTCCTCAGCACCGTCCCATGACGTGGCGAAGGCCGGCAAAAAATCACTTTCGGCAATCCAGCAGGCGTCAATCGCCACGAGGTCGTGCGAACGAGCCGCACGCAGGCACAACTGACCCTCCTCGTTGACCGCACAGCGCAGTCGCGTGCGCGACGCGCGTGCGGGACTCGGCGGCGCAATGATCTGAACGTCACGCTCGATCCCGCCGATCCTTTTCAGGTGCTCGGCGACGACGGTTGCCTTCCATGACGACTGGGCAGCAATGGACGCGTGTTGGAGGTCACAGCCACCACACCCGCCGGGATGCGCGTACGGGCAGGGCGCACTCACTCGTTCGACACTAGGTTCAAGAATTTCAATTGCGTCGCCGCGCGAGAATGAAGTGGTGGTCTCAGTAATCTCAACCCGGACCAATTCTCCGGGAAGGCTGTGGCGCACGAAGACCACGCGACCGTCATCGAGGCGCCCGACGCCGCCGCCCGTGGCCGGTCGTTCAACACGAACCACGCTTGAAAGTTCAGGAAGTGACGTACTACTCACTGGTCAAGCCTACTGAGGCCAACCCACGGTCCAGAACTGAGTTACCCGTACGGGCGAACGGTTACTTAGTCAGCGATGTGCGCGAGAAACAGATCAACGAGCGCAACTGCGCGCAGACGGGCCGCCGGCGTCTCGCGGGCGGTTTCGGCGAGCAACTCGGCTGGATCAACGCCGAGACTTCGAGCGCCGTTGTCGTCGCCACTCGCGAACCAGTCGGCCAGTTGTTCGTCGTCGACTTCTGGATGGAACTGCACGCCAACGTTCTTTCCGACGGCGAAGGCCTGCACCGCCCGCGGCGAGGTCGCCCACAGCTGCGCCTCAGCCGGCAGTGTGCAGTGGTCGAAGTGAAATTCGAACCACGGTCCCGCACCAATGCCCGACTCATTGTGCTCTTCAATATTGAACCAACCAACCTCTGGCGCACTGGAAGGTTCAACAACACCACCGTGGTGCAGGCACAGAGCTTGGGCCCCGAAGCAAATACCAAATATGGGTACGCCCAATTGGTCGGCCTGGGCAATGACGTCGAGTTCGCGACCGAACCACGCCGCCTCGACCGCTTCGTCGTAGACCGCATGTTTCGAGCCCAGTATCACGAGCACGTCGAATCCGTCGACCGAAGGAGTGGGACTCGCTTCGTCCATCATGACCACGCTGACGTCGAAGTCACGGGCCTCAAAGGCCTCGCCCACCAAACCCGGTCGGTCCTCGTGGTGGTGACGTATGAAGAGGGCGCGCGACGTCACGGCAGCGATTCTACAAAAGCCAGCCAGTTGGCCGTCACCGCGGCGCCGGCGTCACCTTCAATGGCCCGCACGAGATGGGCGATCGCCATTCGCAATTTGCCTAACGACAGTGGGTCGAGTGTCTCAACATCATTTTCTTCGACCAACCTCGAAGGGGCGAGTTGGAGAACGAAGTCAAAGGTCGTCACCGCGAACCCTCCGCAATTACTCCAGATCCTCATGAGATCATTCAGCGGGCGAATGCCATTGGTTGGCGAGATGGTCGCGACGACGGCGTTCATCGGCAGACCCACGAAACTGTGGCGGGGTAACGGAACTACGCGTTGGGCAGTGACCAACCCATCGAGGTCGCAATCTCCTTGCAGGTGGGACAGAGCGGAAACTTCTGCGGGTCCCGACCCGGCACCCAGACCTTTCCACAGAGCGCCCTCACCGGCGTTGAGTTGATCATCCCCGCCACCACAGAATTCTCGAGCGGCACGAACTCGCCATCCTTGGGCGTGTAACCCTCCAACACGATGTGAGTGAAACGCTCGTGGTCGCCATCGTCCAACGTCGGCGAGGAGCGTACAACGACCTCGGTCTCGACGTGTTGGCTCATAGTAAAAACCCTAGCCACGAGTAGTGTCGATGTGCCATGAAGAGTCGCCGTCGACCCACGCCCGCAACTCGGCCAATCGGTCGAGTTGCCTCACATTTCAATCGAGACGGCACACCAAAGAACGCCTACCGAACGCAGGCCGAAGCCGCCAGCGCGGCGCAGCTCGCGTGGACGCTCAGTGGGGTTGATCTCAACACCTATCGCTGCGACTACTGCTTCCAGTGGCACATTGGCAAGCGCTACCGAGAGGATTAGCGGAAGTCAGAGAAGAACTGGCAATATGGAGGGACTCGAAACGAAAGGCTCCCATGTCGGTACAGGCGTACATATTGATCCAGTCCGAAATTGGCTCCAGCGAAGCCGTCGTGCTTGCCACTCGCGCGGTACCAGGCGTGCTCGAGTCTTATGAGGTCACTGGCCCCTACGACGTGATAGTGCGCTGCACTGCTGAAAGCGTGGACGACCTCGGCAAATTCATCGTGGGCGCCATCCAGAAGGTCCCCGGCATCACCCGCACCCTGACCTGTCCCGTCGTTAATATTTAGATCTAGCCGAACGCGCCCGCGGCGCGTAACGATGCTTGACGCTGCTCGTCTATCCCCCAGTTAGTTAGGCCCTCGCGCGTTCCGGCACCAGGCGAACGAGGCGTTGACTGAATCGCTCCCGGCGTCCGAGAAAACCGGGGTGCCGGCTGCGGCTGAATCACGCCGTTCGTGGCAAAGACGTCGCGAGCGCTATTGAAGGGATGAACGGCAGCCTCACGCGGCGACAGCACGGGCGAGACGCACGCGTCGACATCGGAAAAAATGCTCGTCCACTCGTCCCTGGACTTGCCCACGAAAATAGCGGCGAAGCGCTGCTTCATCGCTGGCCACGAGGCACGGTCCATCTGTGCGGGCAGTTCAACGTTGCCCAGCCCCAGCCCCTCGAGCAACGCGGCGTAGAACTTAGCCTCGACCGCACCCACTGCGACATATTGATGATCGCTCGTTTCGTATACCTCGTAAAAGTGAGCGCCCGAATCAAGAATGTTGACGCCTCGCTCCTCTTTCCAAAAACCCATATTCAGGAACGAATGGGTCATCGCCAGCATGGAGGCTGAACCGTCGACCATTGCGGCGTCGACGACCTGGCCCACACCGCTCGCTCGGGCGGACAAGACCGCCGCGAGCACCCCGAAAGCCAAGAACAGCGCACCGCCGCCGAAGTCGCCCACCAGATTCATCGGGGCCACGGGCTTTTCACCCGCGCGACCAAGCGGCCACAAAGCCCCCGAGACCGCAATGTAATTAATGTCGTGGCCCGCGGACTGCGCCAGTGGACCCTCCTGGCCGTAACCGGTCATCCGTCCGTAGACCAACCGCGGGTTGCGCGCCCACACGTCATTCGGGCCCAGACCGAGACGTTCGGTGACACCAGGTCGGAATCCCTCAATCAAGACTTCAGCCTGCTCGCACAGTTCCAAGATGAG
Organism: Acidimicrobiales bacterium; assembly: GCA_049519675.1. Lineage (GTDB taxonomy): Bacteria > Actinomycetota > Acidimicrobiia > Acidimicrobiales > RAAP-2 > RAAP-2. The sequence goes on from JBEKQN010000045.1 coordinate 7,210, forward strand.
GTCTCGCCCCGCTTCGTTTTTCATGTCGAGCGCCACCGACGGTCGCGACCGGTTGAGCAGATCCCACGACACGGTTGCCTCCGCGTCGGGATCACCTCGTTCGAGGCGAAGTACATTCGCCCCTAGGTCAGCGAGCAGCATGCAGGCGTACGGACTCGGCCCGATGCCCGCCAGTTCTAAGACTTTTAAACCGTCGAGGGGTCCGCTCACGTTGCCAGTGTAGGTAGAGTGTGGTCCTGATCGAGGCCCTCTAGTCCCACCACATGTCGTGGCTTAAGACGCCCCGGCCAATGAGGCCCAGTTGCACCTGGCTGGTGCCTTCAACAATGGTCAGCTGTCGCGCGTCGCGGTAGTACTGCTCGGTGGGGTGTTCTTCCATGTACCCGGCCGCGCCGAGCAATTGCACCGCTAGACCCGACGCCTTCACGGCAACCTCGGATGCGAGGTACTTGCACATCGACAGCATGGGCACGTACTCCTTGGAGAACTTGCCCGCGTCGGCGAGGCACGCGCCGCGATACGTCAGTAGGCGCGCGGCCTCAATGTCGGTCGCGCATTTGGCGATCTCCCATTGGATTCCCTGGAAATCGGCAATCGTCTTTCCGAACGCCGGTCGATTCTTGACGTATTCGGTGGCGTACATGAGGGCACCCTCCGCGAGACCAATCCCCCGGGCGGCCACGATCGGCCTCATGGCGTTGAGCGACTGCATAGCGAGCAGGAAGCCTCCGCCAATTACCTGTTGGGGGCCGACGGCCACGTTGTCGAAGACTATTTCTGTCGTATCGATGCCCTTGACGCCCATTTTCTTATCGACCCGCGGCCGGGTGACGCCCGGGCTGCCTGCGTCGACGATGAATCCGCATATGTCGGTGTGCAACCTCGATGATGGTTCACCGGTCTTGGCGAAGACGGTGAACCAGTCGGCTTGCATCCCGCCCGATATCCAACACTTCGTGCCGTTGAGGATGAAACCCCCCGGCACGTCGGGGTCGGCGGTGGCGCGCGTCTGCATGCCCGCGACGTCCGATCCGGCACCGGGTTCGGAGAGACAGAACGCGGCGCGCGACGTGCCGTTGGCGATGCCCGGCAGGTAGCGTTGTTTTTGGTCCTCGGTGCCGGCAATCATGATCGGACCGGTGGGCAGGCGCGTGAGCAGCAGCATCAGCCCGAGCACGTTGGAATACTTGGTGACTTCTTCTATGGCCAGTGTGAGGCCCAAAATTCCGGCGCCCGATCCGCCATACTCTTCGGGAATACAGAGCCCCAGCAGGTCGGCCTTCTTGAATTCATCGAAGATGTCCTGGGGGTAGTCGCCCGTGCTGTCGATCTCGCGGGCGCGGGGCTTAATCTTGTCCTGGGCGAGTCGGCGAACGGTTTCTCGTAGCCCAAGCAGTTCATCAGAGAGTTCAAAGTCCATGTCTTTCAAGTTACTTGGAACGGTGTGTCAACATATCTTCATGGCCTCTTTCGATCGTGCGCGGGCGCTACGCAATCTGTCGGAGACCACCTACGACGTGGTTGTCATCGGCGCGGGAATGACGGGCGCCGGCGTCGCACTCGACAGCGCGTCGCGCGGACTCAAGGTGGCACTCATTGATGCGGGCGACATTGCGTCCGGGACGAGTTCAAAATCCTCCAAGATGGTGCACGGCGGACTGCGGTACTTGCAGCAAAAGGAGTTCCGCCTGGTCTACGAGAATCTCCACGAGCGTCAACGACTCTTGGAAAACGCGCCTTTCTTGGTGCGTCCGCTCCCCTTCCTGATCCCCCTGTTTGGCAATGACGGCGTGGCCTCCAAGGCGCTCGTGCGCGGATACGCGACGGCGCTTCGCATCTACGACTTCACGGGCGGGTGGCGAATTGGTCAGCGCCACCGTCGGCTCACCAAGCGAGAAGCCCTCGACGCGTTCCCTTCACTCAACACTGAACGACTCGTTGCCGGCTTCTTGTACTTCGACGCGCGCGGCGACGACGCGCGCGTCGCGCTCACGCTGGCCCGCAGCGCTGCCTTAGATTTTGATGCCGACGTCGCGAACTACGTGCGAGCCGTCGATATCGAGCACGACGAGCACGGTCGCGCGATCGCCGTGCGCTGTCGAGATGAACTGACGCAGACCCCGCTGCGAGTGACGACAAGGACGATTGTCAACGCAACGGGCGTATGGGCCGATGAAATCTTCGCGATGGCCGAGAACGAGGCGTCCCACCGGATCACCCCAGCCAAGGGCGTGCACCTCACCGTGCCGCGCGAGCGACTCGCGATAGAGACCGCGGCGGTGCTGAACGTTCCCGGCGATCGACGAAGCATCTTCGTGGTGCCATTCGAAGACGCGCCCTACACCTTCATCGGCACCACTGACACGGCCTACGACGGCACGCTGGATCGTCCCGAATGCACGCCCGACGACGTGGCGTACCTGCTCAACACGGTGAACGCGTCGACCTCGTCCAACCTGAGCGCGAGTGACGTCACCGGCCTCTGGGCGGGACTGCGACCATTGCTGTCGCGCGGCGAAGGCAAGGCCATCAGTGAGCGCACGGCCGACCTGTCGCGTCGCCACAAAGTCACTGACTCACACGACGGCGTCATCCACATCACCGGTGGCAAATGGACGACCTATCGCCAGATGGCCGAAGATACCGTGGATGCGTTGCGCCCGTACATCACGGGCCTGGGCAAAGTACGCACCAAGAATTTGCGCTTGCACGGCACGAGCGCATGGCGGCCGAACTCCGAACTCGAGACGCACCTCTACCAACGCTACGGTGCCGAGACCTCCGTGATTCTGGGCCTTATCGCACGCGACTCATCACTCGCGAGCGTGGCCATCCCCGGCCAGCACTACGTGAACGCAGAATTCGTCTACGCGGTGCGCTACGAGATGGCAACGTCGCTTATGGATTTGCTGACCCGACGTACTCGCGCGCACCTGCACGACGCCCGCGCCACGCTCAAGAGCGCGCACGACATCGCACGATTGGTCGGGCCCGAGCTTGAGTGGAGCGATGACGAGTGTGAGCGTCAGGTCGAGGCCTACCGCCAACTGGTGGATCGTGAATTCGCCGCTGCCGGGCTGAATTTGTGAATCACCATCGTGACGATTCCCACCATGCCCAACGACTATCCCGGTGGCTCACTTGAACCGAGTCCTCAACCTTCACCAACAGAACTACTGAATGATTTCGTCCGAGCGGGCGTTGCGTTCGACGTTACGTCGAACGTTCGCGCGGCCCACGGGCGCGACTGGTGGCCACTCAGCATCCCCGGCGTTGCCTTGGGCCATGTCCCACACTGGCCCGGCGTGGTGGTATTTCCGGTCTCCACGGCGCAGGTCAGCCAGGTACTCAGTATCGCGAGCCGCCACGCCACCCCGGTAACCGTCCAGGGCGGACGCTCGGGCGTGCTGGGCGGCGCAGTCGCCGCGGACGGCGCCATTGCCCTCGATTTGACCCGCCTCAATCGGGTGCTTCATCTCGACGAGATCTCGGGCACGGTGAGTGTCGAGGCCGGGGTCTTTGGCCCCGAACTCGAAACGTACGCCAACGAACGTGGCTGGACGGTTGGACACTTTCCGCAGTCGTTCAATCTCGCGACGGTCGGCGGTTGGCTGGCCTGTCGCGGTGCCGGTCAGTATTCCAACCGTTACGGCAAGATCGAAGACATCGTTCGCGGACTCACCGTGGTGCTCGCCAGCGGCGACGTTATTGAACTCGGTGGCCACGGCCCGCGACAGGCGGTGGGGCCGGACTTGATGCAGCTTTTCGTCGGTTCAGAAGGCACGCTCGGCGTGATAACGCGCGCCACCCTGGTATTGCATCGCACCGCGAACTTCGAACGAAAGACAACCTTCGGGTTTAAGACCTTCGAAGAAGGCTTAGAGGCCTGTCGGCGAATCCTCCAGCGCGACGCTCGCCCCGCGGTCCTGCGGCTCTACGACGACATCGAATCCCAACGGGTTTTTGGTGAGTCGCTCAACGTGCTCGTGGTACTCGACGAAGGTGATCGCGCACTCGTGGAAGCATCGATGGGCATCGTCGAACACGAGTGTGCCGCGGCGATACCGCTACCAGAGGGACACGTCGACACGTGGTTGGAGCACCGCAATGACGTGAGCGCACTCGCCCCACTGTGGGAGCTCGGCATCGTCGTCGACACCATTGAAGTGGCCGGCGACTGGGCGATACTGGCGACGTTGCGCGCCCGTGTCAGCGAGGCATTACGCGCACTCGAGCCCACGCTCGTCGTGTCGGTGCACCAGTCACACGCCTACCGCGACGGCGCCTGTCTTTATTTCAGTTTTGCGGGACGACCAGACGGTGACGCGACCGCGTACTACCGACTCGCGTGGGACGTGGCCACGAGGGCGGCCCTCGCGAGCGGCGCGACGCTCAGTCACCATCACGGCGTGGGGCACAATCGGGCCCGTTTCGTCAAGGAAGCATTGGGCAGCGCATATCCGCTGCTCGCGTCGCTCAAGGATCTGCTCGACCCAACGTTCATGATGAATCCCGGCGTGCTCGGCATCGGGGGCGAACCGTGGTGAGAGCCCTCGCGATCGACGTAGGCACGACGTCGGTGCGTACTGCGCTGGTGGGTATGGATGGTGCCGTCAGCCACATCCATCAGCAGCGGCTCAGCGTGACGACACCGTTGCCCGGTGAGGTCGAGCTCGACGCCGTCGAAATCGGACGCATCGTGATCGCGCTCGCCGAACGCACCCTCAACGATGGCGGAGCGTGTGATGTGGTCGGCATTACCAATCAACGGGCCACGACGATCGTTTTCGACGCCGCCACGAGAGAACCAGTGGGCCCGGCGTTGGGCTGGCAGGACCTTCGCACCGTGATCGACTGTCTCGTCTTGCAGGCTGAAGGCATACGCCTCATGCCCAACCAATCGGCCACCAAGGCCCGTTGGCTGGTGAACCAGTCGAACCGGGCCGCACGCGATCTGCGATTCGCGACGGTCGAAACGTGGGTCACGTGGCTGTTGACCCAGGGAAGCAGTCACGTCACTGACCGATCAAACGCCGGGGTCAACGGACTCATCAAACTCAACCTCAACTCGTGGGACGAACGAATCTTGGCCACGCTCGGACTCGATCTCGCGATGATGCCCGCGATAGTGGACACCATGGGTCAGCACGGCGTCGCGAGCGCGCTGCCCGGCTCGCCCCCGATCACGGCACTCATTGGGGACCAGCCCGCATCGCTGTTTGGACTCAGCTGCGTTCATCGGGGCGCCAAGATTACGTTCGGCACCGGCGCCATGCTCGACACGGTGCGCGCCGGTCCGGGACCCACGTCGATGTCGGTCTTTGCCTCGGGATGCTTCCCGACGGTGTTGCGCAGTTCCGAGGGCGACGTGGTGTGGGGTGTTGAAGCGATTATCTTCGCCGCCGGCGCGTGCATCGAGTGGCTTCGTGACGACCTCGGCCTGATTGAAAACGCCGCGCAGAGCGAAGTCCTAGCCCGCTCCGTTGCCTCGTGTGATGGCGTCAGCTTCGTCCCCGCACTCTCGGGCCTCGGCACGCCACAGTGGGACTTCGGCGCGCGTGGTGGGTTCTTCGGCATCACGAGGGGTTCGACCAAAGCCCACCTCGTTCGCGCGGTGCTCGAAGGGATTGCCCAACGCGGCGCGGACCTCGTCGACGCGGCGCAACGAGAAACCCAGTGCGAACTTGATGAGCTTCGCGTCGATGGAGGAATGACCGCCAATCGCTTTTTTGTTCAGTGTCTCGCGAACTTTACTGGACTCACCGTTACTGTCTCGTCTGAGATCGAAGCGACCACTCGCGGTGCCGGTCTCATGGCTCTGGTGAGCGCGGGCCATCTCAGTTTGGACGACGTGGAACGTCTCTGGTCACCGGCCGAGGTCTTCACGCCCGAAATCTCCGGCGAGCAGCGGATGAGGCTTCGCGACAACTGGGCCGAGACTGTTCGTCGGGTAGAGAAAACCATCCCCGAGCTGAGTGACATCTCGTTTTAGTCGGATCTCACGTTTCAAGTTGGTCACGATAACTTCAAGTTGCGATCGTGACCGGAATATCTCGACAATCATGAGCGCATTGACACGAATCCGCGAACTGGCTCACTAAAATTTTTAGATGGCACTAGTCGAGGGCAACTACGCGGACGAGATCAACCTGTCGGACCCCGAGTTTTGGCGTCGTCCGTGGTCAGAACGTGAATTCGCCTTCGCCACGTTGCGCGCTGAGCGGCCGATTTCCTATTACGACGAGCCCGTAATTGAGGGCACCGCGTTCGCCCTTCCCCCCGGAGCGGGTTACTACGCCCTCACTCGATACCGTGACGTCGCGACCGTGTCGCGTACGCCCGAAGTATTTCTCTCGGGTCCCGGCGCAATCTCTCAGTTCGACCTGCCTCCCGAGATGGTCGAATACTTTTCCGGGCTGATATCGACTGACAATCCGCGTCACGCCCGACTTCGTCGTATCATTGCCAACGCCTTTAGTCCTCGCAATATTCGACAAGTCGAAGAGTCCGTCGTGCGGGTTGCCGATCAAGTACTCACTCGAGCGATCAAATCTGGTACCGGTGACTTCATGACCGACATCGCGGCGCCGCTGCCTTTAGAGATCATCTGCAGCATGATGGGCGTGCCGCCCAGTGAGTACGCCACCGTGCTGCAGTGCTCGAATGTGATCCTCTCTAACGGTGACCACGAGTACGTGCCCGAGGGCACTGACCCCGTACTGGCACTGCTCGAGGCGGGCGCGACACTAAACGGGATAATGCAGGAAGTCGGAAAATCCCGACTCGAGCATCCCGTCGATGACATCACGGGCGCACTTGTCAATGCCGAAATTGACTCCGAGAAGTTGACCGATCAGGAGCTGGCCTCGTTCTTTGTTGAACTCGTCATCGCGGGCACCGAAACCACGCGCACCGCGATTGGCCACGCGCTGCTGGCTTTCGATGAGCATCCCGATCAAAAAGCCCGGATTATCGAAGACCCAGAGATTCTGACGAAGACCGGCACCAGCGAGATCGTCCGGTGGGCAACACCAATCATGTGGATGCGTCGCACCCTGGCGAGTGACTACCAACTGTCGGGAGAGAGCTTAAAGGCCGGCGACAAGGTGCTGCTTTTTTACAACTCGGCCAATCGCGACGAAGAGGCATTCGAGAATCCGTACGTCTTTGACGTCGGTCGCTCGCCCAATGACCACTACGGCTTCGGCGCGCCGGGACCGCACTTTTGTTTGGGCACGCATCTTGCGCGCCGAGAGATCACGGTCATGTGGCGAAACATCTTGCGCCGCACGCCGAGGATCAAGGCCACGGGCGAACCAATACGACTCGATTCGAATTTTGTCAACGGCATCAAACATCTGCCGTACCGATTCTAAGAATTCGCAGTACCTCGACTCCCAGGACCA
>JBEKQN010000046.1:0-14256 GCA_049519675.1 Acidimicrobiales bacterium
GGTGGTCCCTGCGACGGGGCGTTGAACGGGGCGGTGATACCGGTCCCGGTCTCATCCAGTTCGGCGGGCCACCCCTGGTCCGCCCAGGCTCTGGCAAGGCGCGTCAGTGTGGCCCGGTCGGTTACCTGTGCGGCCTCACCCTCGGCCACGACGTCCGCATCGCGGATCGAAACCGCGATCGAGCAGCGCGGGTCACGGACGACGTTGCGGCTCTTCCGTGTACTGGCACCCGTCTGGAACCAGAAGCTTCCGTCCATCCAGAGCGCACCGACCGCCGTCACGTGCGCACTCCCATCCGCGTTCAGCGTCGTGAGCCACGTCGTTCGAGCGTTGTGGGCGTCTGGAGCCGGCTGCGAACCGGCATCGAGCTTTTCGACGATGTTCGCCCAGTTCACGGGCGGCAGCCCGTCCGACGCCCCCAAGTTGATGATGTCCACCGCGTCTCCTTCCGGGTCGTCAATGAATCGTCACCGCAGAAATTCCACCTTACACATTTGGCTTAAGCCGGAGGGCCGACGTACACAATCATCGACTGGAGGGCGAGTGTTTGGCGTCAGTACTTTGACTCTTGTTCGATATTTGACCTACGCCATGCTGAACTGAATGAGATCGTGAGGCGACTTCAATATCGAAGACCTGACGTCACAGAAGCGAAACCCCGCATTGGCGAGTAGTAGACCGGCGGTGGCCTCGTGCGGCGACCAGGCGTCAAGTCCCAGCTAGATCTTGGGTTCGAGTCGTACTACCTGAAGGATCCGCACGGTGAGAGTTTCGTAGTGGGCCCAGCCGGGGTAGAAGGCCGTCAATGTGGGCCACACGACGGATCGTTCTTCGGTGTCAAGAACGTGGGCGGCGGCGTCGAACCTTCTTGAACCAGCTTGGACCTTCACGTTTGGCTCGTGTCGAACGTTGTGAAGCCAATTCGGGTTGCTCGAACGGCCCCCGTTCGAGGCAACAACGTAGTAGTGACCCTCACGCTCCATATAAAGCAGGGCGTGCGAACGTGCGACACCCGTTCGTCGTCCGGTGCTAGTCAAAAGGAGCATTGGCCCAGCGGGACTTCTGTGTCCGACACGGCCCCCGGTTAGTCGATAGAGGCGATTGTGGACGGGGTATGAAATTCTTCCGAGAATTCGATCAAAGGCGACGGTGACAGTTCCAATCGCTTTCTGTCTCTGCTCGATTTTGATCAGCAACCTCCATGTCACGAACTTTTGCGTTTGGATGAAGGACTCTGGGTGGACCTTGATTCACATAATAGGAGCCGCAATACCTGTGACTACCCACCGAATTGCGTGATTCCAAGAGTGCAGTAACTATTTATGGCAATTCGATGAAATTGCTCACGGTAAGCCACGAATGGCGATTGATTCGAGCTTCTCTAAGGTTTCCGTCATCGACTTGCGCACTGAGTTGGTTCCGTTGATCCACGAACCATCCTCACGTTGAAGAATCCACTTATTCTCTTCGGAGCCACAGTCAAAGACCTCAGTGACCAGTGTGATCTGGTCACTTTCAGGCGTGAGGATGTAGCCCCAGCGGTAACCCGAAGGAACGCCCACCTTGGACGGATCGCCGCCCGCGGTCTCGAGGTCGCCCGGAGCGGGTTCCCAAGAGATTCGCTGGTCTGTCTCGAATTCCACGATGTAGTTGATCATTAGGTAATCGCGACCGAGCCGGTGCATTTTCATCGTGAAGGTCTCACCGACGCCCGAAATCGTGCGATCAACAACAGCTCCTCGTAGCATCCCGGACCCGTCAAAATCCATGTGGCGCTGTGGACTCGCCAGGATCTCGAACAGTAAGCCGGCCGGTGCCGCAATTCTGCGAGTCGCTTCAACAGTCTTCGAACCGTCCGACAATGTTCCATTCTCTTTACTCGTAGGCGATGCTTGTAAGGCTAGGAGTCAATCAGTGAGGGTCGAGGCCGCTATCGCTAAGCGCCAACCCAAGCCTGGTTGCTACAAAGCGTGGTCCACTAAACGGTACTCAGGCCACTCGGTGGAGGTGACAGGGCTTCATTTTCGCGCTTGATGTCCTTATGTCGTGGGCTTCGGTGGTTCGATTACGCCTTTCGATCTCGCCTCAGTTGAAACATCGATGGTCGCGCCATCGTCACCTCCAGTGTCGCCATGTGGCAACGTGAACTGATTGGTAGATGACTTGCTCTCCGCGCTGCGCGAGTTTGTATGCGACTACCGATTGACCCACGCCAATGCAATAGTCATTGGCCACACTTTGACCGGCACTGGGTCAACGACAAGCACCGACGTCTCACTTGTTTCACGATTAGCGCCGCCAGAAAAATAGATGCGTCACTCCACTCGGGCTCGGTATCTTTTCCAAGAAGAAGCGCTCGGCGAGGTCGTCGGGATCGTTCCACAGTCTTTCGCCGCGACCGAGCTCGATAGGCGCAACCGCGACGTGCATCTGGTCGATGAGATCAGCGTCGAGAAATTCAAGCACGGTAGCGACGCCACCACCGAGGCGCACGTCTTTGCCATCGGCCGCCGCGAACGCCTGCGCGAGTGCGTCTTGCGGCGATGCATCGAGAAAGTGGAACGTGGTGTCCCCCAAGGTAATCGAAGGACGCACATAATGCGTGAGTACGAACACCGGCGTATGGAACGGCGTGTCATCGCCCCACCACCCTTCCCAGTCAAGGTTTTCCCATGGTCCACGCTGGGGGCCAAACTTATTGCGCCCCATGATTTCGGCGCCGATGTTCCGAGTGAAGTCGCGAGTGCAGTAGTCGTCAAAACCGTACGTGCCCCCCGGATCGGTGCGATTGACCCAGTGCGCGGTCGCTCCCGCCCAGGAAAAAAGATCGGCAGGATTCGCGTGACCGAATGGGTGCTCGAGGCTTTGACCCACACCGGAGCCGTAGCCATCGCTCGATACCATGAAATTGTGCACACGGACTACCTGCGTCATTAGATGCCTCCCTGATTACACAACTGCTATGAAGTCTCAGCACATTTTAAGTAGAGCTGTCCAACTGATGGGGTTAAGCCGAACGGGTGGACCTTGAGTCACACAATAAGAACCGGTACCCAACGTTACGGGTGCGCAGTTAGCAGTAGTGCTATGGCCAAGTCACCAATAGCCCGGAAATAAAAACGTGCAACCAAAAGGACTCGATCGGCGATAGTTGGGATTCGAATGCCCAAGTCAGATCAAGAGAATATTATTATAACATATATGTACTATCATTATTCTATGATGAGTGGAGACCTAATTAAAGAGGCTCGATTGCGGGCCGGCCTGACACAAGCCGAATTGGGCGCACGCCTCGGTAAAGCGCAGTCCATGATTGCGCGCTGGGAACGTGACGACGTATCGCCGAGTCTTGAGACCGTTCGAGAGGTCGTGCGCGCGTGCGAGCTAGAACTCACATTCTTCATTTCCAAGTTTGACGATTCGAACGTGACAGTCATTGATCAGCATCTTCGAATGACACCAGCCGAGCGATTCGCCGATCTCATGGCCCGCGTCCGATTCCACGACCGACGTGCGAAACAGGGGGCCAGCAGCCGTGACTGAGGCAGTCCCCTATCGTCCTGACGAAATCCTCGAAGTGCTTGAGCGTCACCAGGTGCTCTATGTCGTCATCGGCGGACTGGCCGCCGAACTGCGAGGATCTCCGTATGTCACCCGTAATGTCGACGTGACACCCGCACGCACACGTGAGAACTTGGCGAAGCTGGCCGTCGCGCTGAGAGAATTAGATGCCAAGCTTCGCATTCCCGACATGGAAGAGCCACTGGCTATCGCGCTTGATGAGCGATCCTTTGAGCAAGGAACAACCTGGACGTTCGTGACAAAACACGGATATCTAGATATTGCGCTTCTTCCGGACGGTACGCGTGGCTATGACGACCTGCGACGCGCAGCCACACGCGAGCAGTTAACAGACACGGTTACCACTTCCGTTGCTGCCCTCGCCGACGTCATCCGTTCCAAAGAAGCGGCCGGCCGTGAAAAGGATCGTGCCGTGCTTCCGATTCTTCGCCAAGTCCTCGAACGCTCACGCATAAAGGCCCAAGAAGATCGCGGGATGGATCGCTGAAACGCACGGGTAGCGAAGCCTCAACCCGAGCCGCACTTTCACAATCGCAGCCCACTATTTGGGGGTCAATCCTCTGGAGTGGAGGTGATGGGATTCGAACCCACTGCCTCTACATTGCGAACGTAGCGCTCTACCAATTGAGCTACACCCCCGAAGGAGTACCTACTTTAGCCCACGGCGTAACGCGAAGGAGATTCGCGACGCCACTCACTGTCGTCGTTTTCGTCGTAAAATTCGGAGTCGAACTCCTCGACATCTTCGTAGTAGATGGGTTCGATCGTGGCCAACGTGCGCCCCTGGGGGATGCGTATTGGCAGCGATGACTCGAAGAGAAAACCTTGACTCACGGCAAAGAGTGCCAGCGCCACGTAGAAGATCAGACCCATCCACGCGAGAAGCGCCAAATCTTCCAATAAGGAATAGCCGACCACAATGCTGAGCCCGCTTAGGGCCACGGCGCTCGCCGCGAGCAGCAGAAACACCGATTGACGTCGGGTCTTCATTGACGCGCGGCGCATCGGCGCGACGTAACTACGTTTCACTTCATGCTCATTGGGTACCGAGGAGTAGGCCGTGACGTAACGGTTGGCGGTCTCGGCGCGGTTGGCGGGCTGCTCATCACGCTCGTAGTCGTAGTCGTCTTCCCACTCGTCCCAGGACGAACGAGTCTCGAGTGAACGGTAGGTGTCGTCCTCGTGCACGACCGTCAAACGGGGCCGCGATTCCAAGTCCTGAAAAGCCTCGCCTGGTGGCTCGGGATCGAGTCGGTGAGCCGGGGACACCGAGTACTCCTGGCGGCTCAGCATTTCGTGTTCTTGGTGAAAGGAGTGTATTGACTTTTCGGTGCCGCTGTCACGGAATCGTCGCACCACCACGGGCACCAGTATCGCGACCCACAAGAGTCCGAGAATTACAAGGAGCATCGAGCCGGATCCTCAACAAAACACACACACATTGGCTACAAATGTACTGTCCGCCTTTGTTTTATTGGTGGATAGGACTTTTTGTCACGCCTCGTGTAGTCCGCACTCTTCCTTGTCGGCGCCCACCCAACGTCCAGAGCGGCGATCACCGGGCACGAGTGGTTTTACCGTCATGGGCTCGCAACCAATAGATGCGTAGCCCTGCGCCCAGAGAGGGTGCTCCGCAAGCTCATGTGCACCGATGTAATAGGCAACATCGTCATCGCTCCAGGTTGCCAGCGGATTCACTTTCACCAGATCGAACTTTTCGTCCCACAGAAGGGTTTTCATGCCGGCACGACTCGGCGCGTCGACGCGTTTTACCGACGTAATCCACGCCGCGCGGCCCGCGACGGCCCGTTTGAGTGGCTCAACCTTACGCAACTCGCAGCACCGCTCGGTGCCGCACGGCCACGCGTCGGCGTCGGGTCCCGGCGTCGTGCGGGTGAGATTCAGCGACCATTCGCGTTCAGTGCGACCGGCGAACTCCAGGGTCTCGGCAAAATGGCCGCCGGTGTCCAAAAAAACTATTTCGGTCTGGGGACGAAGTTCGCGGACCATATGTAAAAGGGCGAGGTCTTCAAACGAGCAGGCCATTGCCACGTCATCATCAAAACGTTTGAAAGTCCAGGTGAGGATCTCGAGGGGCGACGCGAATTCAAAGCGTTGGTTCGTAGTTTCAAGCTCGTCGAGCAACGTTGACGTGGGTATTGTCATGGCCGAATTCGCGAAAAGTCTAAGATTTCCATTGCTTTACTAGGATATAAGAACCAATTCGAAACTATGACACCTACCCCCCTACGCCCGCCCCAGACCGCTGACTATCTAGATCTACTGGAATCTCACGCCATCTTCATCCTGCGCGAGGTGGCCGCCGAGTGCGAACGACCGGTCCTGCTCTTTTCGGGCGGCAAGGATTCTGCCGTACTGCTGCACCTCGCCGTGAAGGCGTTCACGCCCCAACAGTTACCGTTCCCCGTCATGCACATCGACACCGGTCAGAACTTTCCGGAGGTGTTGGAGTACCGTGACGCGCTCACAACGAAGCTCGGCGTGAGACTGATCGTCGCCAAAGTGCAGGACACGATCGACCAGGGCAAGGTGGTCGACCCCGGTCCCATGGGGTCGCGCAATCGTTTGCAGACCGTGACACTCCTGCACGCCATCACCGACAACGGCTTCGACGCCGCCTTCGGCGGGGCGCGTCGCGATGAGGATAAGGCCCGCGCCAAGGAGCGCATCCTCTCCTTTCGCGACGCATTCGGTCAGTGGGATCCCCGCCAGCAGCGCCCCGAGCTGTGGCAGCTCTACCAGGGCAAAGTAAATCCCGGTGAACACCTACGGGCTTTTCCGCTCTCGGACTGGACCGAGTTGGATATCTGGCAGTACATCGAGCGCGAGAAGATGGAACTGCCCTCCATCTACTTCGCCCACGAACGTGACGTTGTGCTTCGCGACTCCATGTGGCTCGCGGTAGGACCGTTCGTCGAGCCGCGCGCCGGTGAGACGGTCGAACGCCGCGTCGTGCGTTTTCGCACGGTGGGCGACGCGAACTGCACCGGCGCCGTTGATTCTCCGGCGAGCACGCTCGCCCAAATCATCGAGGAGATCGCGAGCGCCAATGTCTCAGAACGCGGCGCCACTCGTGCCGATGACCGGTTCTCCGAAACCGCGATGGAAGATCGCAAGCGCGAGGGATATTTCTAAACATGAAGACCGCGACCAAGGACCTACTTCGCCTGGCGACCATTGGTTCGGTCGACGACGGCAAGTCGACGTTGATTGGACGCATACTCGTCGACACTCGCCAACTCTTTGACGACCAACTCGACGCCGTCGTCGCCGCATCCGAAAAGCGCGGCGTCGGCGACCTGGACCTGAGCTTCGTCACCGACGGGCTGCGAGCCGAACGCGAACAGGGCATCACCATTGACGTTGCCTACCGCTACGCCTCGACGCCGAAACGAAAGTTCATCATCGCCGACTGTCCCGGACACGTGCAGTACACGAGGAACATGGCGACCGGCGCCTCGACGGCCGACCTGGCCCTGGTCGTGCTCGACGTCAAGCACGGACTGAAGGAACAGACCCGCCGCCACCTGTGCATCGCGGCGCTGCTCGGCGTGCACGCCGTCATTGTCTGCGTGAACAAGATGGACGGCGTCAACTGGTCCCGGAGCGCCTTTCAGAGCGTGGTCGATGAGATCGAGACGCTCGCGCGCGAGCTCAGCTTTGAAGAAGTCACCATCATCCCGGTATCGGCCCTCTTTGGCGACAACGTGGTGGACGCGTCGACCAACTCGGCCTGGTACGACGGGCCCACGGTCTTGGCGGCACTGGAGTCATCCGACGCCGGGACCTGGACCAAGACCCGCCACGGCGCGCGTCTGCCCATCCAGTGGGTGCTTCGCCAAAGCGGCGGGGGACGGACGTACGCCGGGATGGTCAACGGCGACTCCTTTTTTGTGGGCGACACCGTCACGCTATTGCCGGCCAACGTAGAAACGACCATCAGGGCCATCTCCTTTGGCGGTGTGGGGCGAATCGAAGCCAACGTCGGGCTGTCAATTGACTTGGACCTGAGCGACGAGACCGATGCCGGTCGTGGCGATCTCATTGCCGCCACTCCCCTGCCCTCGGTCACTAAAGAAGTGACCGCCACCATCTGCTGGTTCGGCGAGAAACCGCTCGAAGTTGGCCAGCGCCTGCGGCTGAAGCACACGACCAAGGTGACTCCCGTGCGCGTGACCGACATCACCGGTGTCGTTGATATCGAGACCCTGCGCATCGACGAGTCGTCGTCGCTGGCGACGAACGAGATTGGCCTCGCCAATTTGCAGACGGCGGACTGGCTCGTCGTCGACGACTACCGGGTGAACCGCGTGACCGGCAGCTTCGTGTTGATCGACGAGGTCACCAACGCGACCGTCGCCGCCGGCATGGTGGGCCGGGCGTCCTTCTTCTAAAACTGGACGAGCATCACCACGAAGGCCAGCGCGAT
Organism: Acidimicrobiales bacterium; assembly: GCA_049519675.1. GTDB lineage: Bacteria > Actinomycetota > Acidimicrobiia > Acidimicrobiales > RAAP-2 > RAAP-2. The sequence goes on from JBEKQN010000046.1 coordinate 8,033, forward strand.
GAGGCCCAACAGCACGTCGATGGTCATGACCAGTGTGCGGCCCTGTTGAACGTTGGCGACGCCGTCTTGATGAATGGTCGCGACCAGTGACCGCTCGAGCGGCAAGACGCGCGCTTCCAAATGCCCGGCCGCCAGGAGATAGATGACGATGCCGGTCAGAACCCACGCGTGACCAATCGACACGTCGGCGCCACCACTGACGACCATGATGATGCCGGTGATCGGCAGCACGTGCATGGCGCGCGCGGCCCAGTTGCGCCGTTCGGGGAAATGGGCCTGCTGAGTCGGTCCATCAGCCCCGCGCACCACGAGCTGCGCCGACCAACGCATCACCACCAAGACAGTCAACGTCGCCACGGCCGCAAGTATGTGGACTAAGAAGACCACGTCGTAGGTGACCGACGTGGCAATCATGAACTCGTGAGCAACGTGTCCGCCGCCCGGTAGGGATCGGTGGTTCCCGCGACGAGCGCGTCAACCTGGGCTTCGTAGGCGGCGCCGTGTGCCAGTTCGGTCACGCGGGAACGGGCCGTCGCGGCCAATACCTTGTCCAGTTCGGTCCGGGTGCGCTGGCGACGATGCTGCTCTAATCGTCCGTCATGGAGAAAGGCGCGGTGGGCCACCACCGCGTCCCAGAGTTCCTCCGTCCCCGTGCCGTTCGTCGCGACAGTTTCAAGGATCTTGGGTCGCCACTCGCGCTCGCCACCGAGGTCGAGCATCTGCTCCAGGTCCCGGCGCGTCTCGCGCACACCCGCTCGATCGGCCTTATTAATGACAAAAATGTCGGCCACCTCAAGAAGCCCCGCCTTATTGGCCTGCATCGAGTCTCCCCACCCGGGGTTCATCACCACGAGCGTGGTGTCGGCCGCGGACGCAATGTCCACCTCCATCTGACCGACGCCCACGGTCTCTACGAGCGCGAGGTGGAAGTCCGCGGCCCCGAGCACGCGCAGGGCGTCAGGCACCGCGAGCGAAAGCCCGCCCAAGTGTCCGCGCGTCGCCATGGAGCGAATGAAGACGTGCTCGTTGGTCGCGTGACCCTGCATGCGAATGCGGTCGCCGAGGATGGCGCCGCCCGTGAAGGGCGAACTGGGATCGATGCACAAGACGCCCACTTGATCGAAAGGATCAGCACCGTCAAAGGAGCCGCGGTTCAGCACGACCGAGATCAACTGATCGGTCAAGGTTGACTTTCCCCCACCCGGCGGGCCGGTGATGCCCACGACGTAGGGCGGCGCGACCTGGTAGGCCAGGGCCGCGGTGTCCAATTGATGCTGGCCCCCGGACTCGACGTACGTGAGGAGCCGCGCCAGCGCCGTGCGCGAACCGTCGTGCGCCAGCCTTACGAGTTCTTCGGGATCGCGCGCGATCATTCAAAACGCCGGACGTCGGCGCCCAACTTGGTCAATCGCTCCACAAAGCTGTCGTAGCCGCGGTCGAGATGTTCCACGCCCACCACGATGGTTCCGTCCTTGGCGACGAGCCCGGCGAGCGTCAGCGCCGCGGCCGCCCTGATGTCACTCGCGTTCACGGTGGTGCCCACCAAGTAGTCAACGCCGCGAATCATGGCGTGATGGCCCTCGGTGGTGATGTTCGCGCCAAGTTTGACCAGTTCATCCACGTAACGGAAACGGCCGGCAAAGAGGTTTTCGGTCACGACCGAGTCGCCGTTAGCGACGCTGAGCACCGTGGTGAGCAGCGGTTTGTAGTCCGTCGCTACCCCGGGATACGGCAGCGTCGCCACGTCACAGGCGCGCACGACTGCGGGCCCGCGCACCGAGATCCCGGTGCCCTCCGCGTCGATGTCGCCGCCCATGGCGTCGATCTTTCGCAGCAGCATCCCCATATGATCGGCGCGCGCGTCCACCACCCGCACTTCGCCGCCGGTAATGAGAGCGGCCGCCAAATAGGTCGCCGAGACCACGCGATCGGTGATGACCTCGTGCTCGACCGGCTTGAGCGAGGAGACGCCGTCAATGGTCAGACGTGAGGTCCCGAGTCCCTCGATCTTGGCGCCCATGGAATTGAGCTGTCGGCCCAGGTCCTCCACTTCGGGCTCGCGAGCGGCGTTGTCGATCACCGAGCGGCCCTTCGCGAGGACGCACGCCATCATCAAGTTGTCCGTGGCCGTGTGACTCGGGTAGGCCAGCGTCATGCGCGTCGCGCGCAGGCGAGACTTGCTCAGGGTCGCGTGAATGGAGTTCTCGTCATTGAAGAACGACGCACCCATGGCCGAAAGCCCATCGGTATGAAAGTTGATCGGCCGCTGACCGAAGTCGTCGCCGCCGGGCAGCGCCATATTCGCCTCGCCGCACCGAGCGAGCAATGGGCCGAGTACAACAATTGACGAGCGGGTAGCGGCAAAAAGGTGCGCCGGGGCGACGGGAAGGATGTCCTTCGCGTCTGGCACGCTGATGACCAACTCATGCGTGCTGGGCCGCGTGACCGTGCAGCCCAGCGCCTCGAGCAGTTCGACCATTACCTTGACGTCGGTGATATCAGGCACATTGGTCAATCGATTCTCGCCCGAGGCCAACAGACAGGCCGCCATCTGCTTCAAGACCGCGTTCTTGGCCCCGCCCGCTTCTACCTCGCCCACCAGGGGTCCGGCAGGCTTGACGACGAGAGAACTCACCCCCTAAGTATGGCCGAAAGAGCAAATGCCGCTCCCGAGCGGACTTCAGAAGGACTTACCTCGTCGGAGTACGCTGCATGCGTGCAGCCACCGCTCAGGCCCGACCGCAACATCGCGCTCGAGATGATTCGTGTCACCGAAGCCGCGGCCATTGCGGCCGCCAGATGGGTCGGGCGAGGCGACAAGAACGCCGCCGACGGCGCGGCCGTCGACGCCATGCGATTTGTCCTCGGTGGCATTTCCATGGACGGGATCGTGGTCATCGGCGAAGGCGAAAAAGATGAAGCGCCCATGCTGTTTAACGGCGAGTACATCGGTGACGGGCAGCCTCCCCAGGTCGACGTCGCCGTAGACCCCGTCGACGGCACCTCGCTCACCGCCCAGGGACGTCCCGGCGCGTTGGCGGTCATCGCACTCTCTGAGCGCGGCACGATGTTCAGTCCCGGACCGTGCGTGTACATGAAGAAGATCTGCGTTGGACCTCGTGCTCGAGGTTCGATCGACATCAACGCGTCGGCGACGGACAATCTCGTCGAGGTATCGAAACGTCTCAAGATCCCCGTGCAAGAGCTCGGCGTCGTCATCCTGGACCGCCCGCGCCACGACGACCTCGTCGCCGAAGTGCGTGAAGTGGGCGCGCGGGTCCTGCTGATCTCCGACGGCGACGTCGCCGGGGCCATCGCCACCGCGTGGCCCAATTCCGGTGCCGACGTTCTCTTTGGCGTCGGTGGCACTCCCGAGGGCGTCATCGCCGCCGCGGCCCTACAGGGACTCGGCGGCGAGATACAGGGCATCCTGCACCCGCGTGATGACGAGGAACGGCGCCTCGCCGAATCCCTCGGCTACGACTTCGATCGCGTGTTGAGAAATGACGACTTGGTCGCGAGCGACAACTGTTATTTCTCGGCGACCGCGATTACCGACGGCGACTTCCTGCGCGGCGTGCGATTCCATGATTTTGGGGCCACCACGCAATCTCTCGTCGTACGATCACGCTCGGGCACAGTGCGCACCGTTGAGACGTTCCACCGTCACGACAAATTACAAGAGTTCACTACCGCCGGCTTCTGACAATAAGCGTTTGCTTCTTGATTGATTGTTCACAACCGCACATTTCCTTCGCGTGCGGGTGCTGACGCACGTAGGGTCGATTTAGGAGCGAAACGCTCTCGGCGCAACTGCCACAGTGAATGGGGAAACTTATGCGCGTTGCAAATCTTTTGGCAACCAAGGGGAATGACGTCGCGACCATCTCCCAGGAACGCAACGTCACCGACGCACTAGCAATACTGAAGGAGCGCGGTGTGGGTGCGCTCGTGGTCACCGGCCCGAAGCCACCGCTGGTGGGAATTCTCAGCGAGCGCGATATCGTGCGTGCACTCGCGACCCAGGGTGTTGACGCCCTGGACGCCAAGGTGGCGGACCTGATGACTCGCGAAGTGAGGGTCTGTGACGAAGAGACGACCATGGCCAGCCTCATGGGCCTCATGACGGAGCATCACATTCGACATGTTCCGGTGGTGAAAGAGAAGTCCTTGGTGGGACTCGTCTCGATTGGCGACGTCGTCAAGGCCCGTCTCGATGAACTGGAACTCGACAAGAAGGAACTACTGGACTACGTGTCGGCGCGTTAAGACTTACTTCGCGGCAGCCAGGCGAAGTTCGGCCCGCGCCAACGCATCACGCGCCATCTGGTGCGCGGTCTCATCTGCCTGATCGTCGCGTGTCGCGACACTCAATTCGGCTTCAGCGGCTTCCTTCGCGGCCTGCGCTCGTGGCACATCGATTGACGTGACGAGTTCGGAGACGCCCGCGAGCACCGTCACCTTTGTCTCGCCATCGCTGGGACCATATTCGCACTGGAAGAATCCGCCGTGTACGGCAAACGCAATCTCGCCTTCGTTCGTCTCGACGCGAACGACGCCGGGCACGAGATCGCCAACCGTGTCGGTGTGCTCGGGCAGGATCGTGAAAAAACCCTCACTCGATCGGGCGATGAAGGCCGTTGCGTCTCCGGCCCACAGCGCCACCTCGGGTGAGACAATTTCAACGCGCAGCGTGGCCATCAATTAGTCCCGTTGAATCTCGGCGGCCTTGCGTTCGACGTCGCTGGCCCCTCCAACGTTCAAGAAAGCCTGCTCCGGGAAGGCGTCCAGGTCGCCCTTGACGAGGTGCTCGAAGGATTCAATGGTCTCCTGGACCGGCACGTTGATGCCGTCGATGCCGGTGAAGATCTTGGACACGAACATTGGCTGGGAGAGGAATCGCTGAATCTTGCGGGCCCGCGAAACGGTAATGCGGTCGTCTTCGGAAAGTTCGTCGAGACCGAGGATGGCAATGATGTCCTGGAGCTCCTTGTTGCGCTGGAGGATCTGCTGGACTTGGCGAGCAACCGCGTAATGGCGGTCGCCCACGATCTCGGGCGCCAAAATATTGGACGTCGAGGTCAGCGGGTCCACGGCCGGGTAGATACCCAGCGCGGCAATCTGTCGGCTGAGTTCGGTGGTGGCGTCCAAGTGGGTGAAGGTGGTGAACGGCGCGGGGTCGGTATAGTCGTCGGCCGGCACGTAGACGGCTTGCAGCGAGGTGATCGAACGGCCCCGGGTCGAGGTAATGCGCTCCTGAAGTTCACCCATTTCGTCCGCCAGGGTGGGCTGGTATCCCACCGCACTCGGCATGCGACCGAGCAGGGTGGAGACTTCCGAACCGGCCTGGACAAATCGGAAGATGTTGTCGACGAAGAGCAGCACGTCCTGGTTCTTCACGTCGCGGAAGTACTCGGCCATGGTAAGGGCCGCCAGCGCGACGCGCAAGCGCACGCCCGGCGGTTCGTCCATCTGGCCGTAGACCAGGGCCGTCTTTTCAATGACGCCCGACTCGCGCATCTCGAGTAGCAGGTCGGTACCCTCACGAGTACGTTCGCCCACGCCGGCGAAGACTGAGACACCATTGTGCTGCTCGGCAACGCGACGGATCATCTCCATGATGAGCACGGTCTTTCCGACGCCGGCTCCACCAAAGAGGCCAATCTTTCCGCCCTGCACGTAGGGGGCCAGCAGGTCAACCACCTTGATGCCCGTTTCGAACATCGTGGCGCGCGGCTCAAGCTGATCGAAGGCCGGCGGATTACGGTGGATCTCCCAGTGGTCCTCAACCGGTCCGATGTCGTCGGTGTCGAGGGACTCGCCGAGCACGTTGAACACGTGACCGAGCACCGCATCGCCGACCGGCACCGTGATGCCGCGTCCGGTCTGGCGCACGACGGCACCACGAACGAGTCCGTCGGTGGGCTTCATGCAGACGCAACGAACCCGTCCTTCACCAATCTGCTGGGCGACCTCACCGGTGACGGTGACCTTGTCGCCGTCAAGGTCAATGTCGAACTCCACGGCGTGGTTGATCTCGGGCAACGAGTGCGGCGGGAACTCAACGTCGACGACCGGACCCGCGATCGCGACTACCCGTCCCGTCTCCAGCGTCGTCTTTTCAGGAGCGATGGTCATTTGTTTCTCACTTTCCCGAGCGGAGCGCTTCGGCGCCGCCCACGATTTCCATAATTTCGGTGGTGATCGAGTCCTGGCGGGCCCGG
>JBEKQN010000047.1:0-13964 GCA_049519675.1 Acidimicrobiales bacterium
ATCGCGCACGATGCTGGCGCCGCGCCGGGTGCCAGTGTGGAGGGTTGGGGACACGGACCGGCAACGTTGTAGGTCCAGGTGAGTGGACCGGGCAACGGAACGATGACGGTCGAAGGGCCTGCACTCTTGATGAATGGAGTCGCGACGACTGTCGCGTTCGTGCCTTTCGCGACGAAATTAAGTGCCGGGCTCGATGGGAGCCCAGTCACCGGCCCGACGTCGCGCACGCCCAGCGCGCCGGCGATGCGCAGTACCTTGGCTTGGGGACTCTTGACGGCGGCGACTTTGTAGACCGCAAGCGAGACCGCCGAAGTAGAAAGACGGGGACCCGCAACGTACGTGCGAGTTGACTTTGCGGCGGTGCCCGACGCCGTGGGTACTTGCGTCGATTCAAAGGTCACGGGCGCCAGTGTCGCGGGTGCGTGCACGGCTGGTCCGGCAATTGGCGTATTGCTCGGCAGCGCCAAGACGGTGAGAGATTGAGGAGCGCCGCTGACGGCGATCACGACGCCGGTCGCCACCAGTGCGGCGCCCGCGACCGCGGAGCTGGCCTTCATTTGCCACGTGCGCAGTAACGGGAATCGACTGGGCACGGGCGTGGAGGTGACGCGATTGACCATTTGGGTGAGGTGGGCCGAATCGATCTCGTAGTTGGTGATGGGATTGGCTTGGGCTAACAGTTCCGTGGGGTCAAGTGAATCGGGCATCTTCGTCATCCTCCTCTCACACCCTTCTTGTACGTTGGAGCATTTCTTTTTCACCCGAGTCGGAGATTTCTTGGTAGACCTCTCGAAGTCGGCTCGATGCCCGCGAAAGTCGCGTCGCCGCCGCACCTCTCGACACCCGCAGCACGATGGCGAGCCCGTCGGCATCGAGACCCTCCCAGAAGTGCAGCAGCAATACCTCTTGATCGTCCTCGCGGAGTGATCCGAGGGCGACGCGGAGTTGCTCGTTGGCGATCACGTGGTCCTCGGCGGAGGCGTCGTTGCCGACGGGTACGAGTTTGTGGTGAGCGTTTTCGCGCCGGGAATGTTTGCGACGCGCATTGTTCAAAAGGTTTCGCGCGACGCCAATCATCCACGCAATTTCAGCCCCTTCGGGCACATCGTCCAGTCGTCGCCAGGTAACGATCAACACCTCTTCTACGAGGTCGTCGATATCGGCGTTACTGAGTGGATAGGCCCGTCGAGCGAGAAAGCTCGCTACGGCAGGCGTCGCGAGGCGCGCCAAGTCCCGCAATCGATCCTCTCGTGAACCCGCCACGACTACATCATGTCCTGTGCGACCTGATTTTTACCGCGTATCTGCGTCGGCGGAATCGACACGCGTTCGTGGATATCTCACGCGAGCGAGATTGTAGGAAGGACCGGCACTCATCGAGCACGTTCATTTGCAGCGGCCTAATGCGACGAGGTTGTAGTTGCGACTCCCAATTGTCAGCAAAACGCTGGTCTGGGCACGACATGAACGAGCGTTCGTGAAAGGTGTCACAAAATTGTCATAAAAATCGGTATTTAACTAGTTCTTAGCGTGTTCCTAGAGGCCCTTGAAGGTCAACGCCCAAGATGTTGTTCGTGGCATAGAAGTTTCGCACTCGAGGGAGGATTCCTATGAATCAAGTCGCCAACCTCGAAGACCTTCGCGAGACGTGCGAGTACACAATTCAGTCCGCAATTGAATTCCCATCGTTTGACCTGATTAATAACGAAGTATTGGTTCCGATGGACGACGGTGGACGTGTTCGTTTTGTGGAGATGGAGTCCGCTACCTAGCGCCCGTCTCCGCGCTTTTTCAGGACCCAGGCGGTTCCTCCCTTCCGCCTGGGTCCTGAAGCACCACTCAGCCTTTCACCACCATGCACTTTTCGGGGCTTGGTTTCGGGCTAAGTTCACCCCAACGAGGGAATCGGCAACGGGCCGCAACTCCAGGGGAAAGCAGGACATGATGTCATCAAAGTTCGATCGTCGCCAGTTCATCACGCATTCGGCGGCGACAATCGGTGGTGTGGCAATGGCCGGTACGGTCGTTGAGGGCCTCATGGCTAACGTCGCCGGCGCCGCGGTTGGCGTCAGTACCAAAAAGCCCGTAACGGGCGGGACGCTCACCGTGGGGCTGATATCGGACGTACTTTCCTTCTCTGACTTCAACGGCCAGCAAGCGTCCTGGGACCAGTCCGCCTTCTGCAAGGGCAACGCGCTCTTTGACCCGCTCTTTGTCACCTCGGCGAACGGCAAGGAGATTTTACCGATGTTGGCCCTGTCGGCGACGCCCGACGCCAAGTACCAGAACTGGACGGTACAGCTACGTCGTGGGGTGAAGTTCACCAATGGCCAGCCGTTTAATGCGGCCGCTGTCGTCGCGAACTATGCCGCGACCCAGGTCCCTACCAGCCCGGTGGGCCCAGCGATTTTGCCGATTATTGCTGATGTGGTCTCCACGGGGCCGTACACGGTGGTCTACAAACTGGTCATTCCGTTCTCGACCTTCAATATCCAGCTTTCCGAGCAGCAGATCTCCTATATGGCCGCACCCGCAACGCTGGCGGCAAGTTACAAGGGTCACCCGATTGGTACGGGTCCGTTTGAATTTGTTAGCTGGAACCTCGGATCGACCACGGTGGTGAAGAAGAACAAGAAGTATTGGCGCAAGGACGCAAAGGGACGCAAGTTGCCCTACCTCGACGGAATCGTCTTTAAGACCATTCCCGACGACTCCACGCGAAACTCGGCGCTGGCCTCGGGTGAAATCGACATGTTGCTCACGACCAACGCCGGCAGCATCGTGACCATCAAGAAAATGAAGAACGTTTCGTACATTGATGACATTGACGCCCCGCGCGACCCGTCTATCAACTTCATAATGATGAATAACTCGGGTACCCAGAATCAATTTGCGGCTTGGGATGAGTTGGCGTTAGTGCCGTACATCGAAAAGGGACAGGCGGTGCCCGCGGGCGTGCAGGCGGTCATTGAGGGAACTGCACCTGGGATTCGAGGGGCGGTGAATCCATCGTCATTGCAATGGGACCTCACGCTGTCACCGGTAGTAAATAGCCAGCAGATCCGCCAGGCCTGTGCCATGGCAATCAACCGTGACACATTCCTGAAGGTCATTTCTCTTGGTGTGGGCAGCGTCTCAGACGGTATCTACCGCAAGTCATCGCCGTACTACACCAACCCGAACTATCCGGCTTACAACCCCGCTGGTGCCACGACATTGGTCAACACGTACAAGTCGAAGAACAATGTCAGCTCGGTCGGTTTCGTGATCGACCTCGTGTCGGGAAGTGCAGTGCAATCCGAAATGTTCGCGTTCATTCAACAGCAGTTGGCGGCTGTGGGCATCACGGTCACGCCTCGGGCGATAGAACAAGCGTCGTTGATTCAGAACGTTGAACAAGGCTCGTTTGACGCCGCCTTCTTCAACGAATTCGGCGGTGTCGACCAAGGAATCAACTACGTTTGGTGGGACTCAGTACCGGCGGCACCGGCCTATCCAAACGGACTCGGTCTCTCCACGCTGTCGGCGTCTACTTTTATACCTGGAGCGGTCAACTTTGCGCACCAGTCCGACCCGACCGTCGAGATTGCGATGCTGGCGGCCCTGGCGAGCCCGCCCCACTCCGCCGCGTACAACGCCGCGTGGGGCAAGGTGAACGAAATCTTCGCCGCGGACTGCACGTACCTGTTCCTCACCACATTGGTAACGGCGTTTGCGGCGCGCAACACCGTGCAGAACTGGGCCTTCAGCGAAGGATTTGGTGGTCAGCGTCTGCTCAACCCGGATGGTGGCTCAACACGTTGGGACTACGTCTGGAAGACGTGATCGGTTATTTGCAGTAGCAACGAGCGGGGCTTCGGCCCCGCTGCGTGCTTTCTAGGCAGTGTCGCCGTGGGTGATGTTGCCCGTGACGTTGCGCCACCACCAGAGGGTCGAGACCGCCAACACGGCCGACACTATGGCGATCAAGGTGAACGGCAATGCCGGGTTGATGGTGAAGAGCGCGCCCGAGACGATCGCACTGATCGCGAGTGCCGCAGTATTGGACGTCGCGTAGAGGCCTTGGCGCCGACTGAGTTCGCGACTGGCGGCGCCCTGGGTCAGCAGCGACGCGATTGACGGGACCGAGAGCGCCGCGCCAATGGACTCAAAGGAGCCCAAGAACACGATGACGATGTTGTTGTGGATGTGCGGATAGATAGAAAGAACTGCGGCGCCATTCAGCAAGCCGGCCAGCGCGATGAAGCGGCGGTTTTGATGATCGGCCAGCCATCCACCGACACGACTGAGCGCGACCCAGGGCAGGCTGAACGCCGTCCAACTGAGTCGGATCTCCAAGGTGCTCGCGTGGTGCGCGTGCATCAGCAGACTCCACACGGTTTCATAGACGCCAATGAGTAACCCCGTCGCGGCGGCGGCGATCAAGGCCCCAGTGAGTTGCGTGGTCCACTGCAAACGCGGCAGTGGCGTCGGGTCGTACGCCTTGTCGCCGACGTTGGTGCGCAGGGCCTGCACGGCGGCAACGAGACTGACGATGCCGGTGACAAAGAATGCCCAACCGAGGTCGCTCACCGAGGCGAGCACGCCGGCGACCGGACCAATGGCAATGCCCAGTAGTTGCGCCGCGAGAATTTGGGAGACCGCTCGACCACGCTCGGCTTCAGAAAAGAGGGCCGCGACCGCCGACAGCGACGCGACTTCGATTGCCCCTGCGGAGGCACCCTGGATGATTCGTGTTAGCGCGAACCACGGCGCGGCCACGGGCAGCAGGAATGTCATGCTCGCGAATCCGTAGGCAATGAGACTGCCCACCAGAATTGGCCGGCGTCCGAATTTGTCGGCGAGGCGACCCAGAAAGAACTGAGTCGCAACGCCGGCAATAAAGAACGAGGCCATGATGAAACCAATGATGCTGGGCGTGCCGCCACGGTGCTCGAGGAACAGGGGGAGCAGTGGCAGACCGAGCGTGGCGCCCATCCACTGGATTGCCACGATGATCGTCAGACGGCGCAGCGTCTGTTGGGGAGTCGAATTGGGCACTCAGCAACGCTAGCCGTCGCACTAATGAAGGGCCAGGCACGCTAACGAAAAGTGCCGCACTCTACGAGAATGAGCACACCCAGCGCAACGTAGATCCACGGGATGAACGACTTGGCGTGCGTGATGCCCCACGTCACGATTCGTGGATGCTTCGCGAGCGCCTGCGCGGAGGAGATGAAGAGGATTTCCCATACCGCAAAAATGACAATGGTGATGAGTGCGTGAAAGGCACCGTTGGCGCGCAGCAGCGGAATCCACACGGCGAGGTTGTCGCCACCCAGGGCGATCGTGAGCGCGAACGTGGTGATGGCCCCGCGTTTGAACTGCTCACGTTCTGGAGAGTCTCGATGACGCCAGGCGTGGGCCGCAAGCGCCCATGGCACCACCGCGAGGAGGCCAACCCAGCGAGTAGGTATCACAGTGAGCAGCGAACTCACGCCGGCGGCGATCACGAGCAGGGTCGCGACGCCGAGTGCTTGGGCCCAACTTACCCGTTGGTACTTTGTGCGATCGGTGACTAAGAGCTGCGCCGCGAACGCAAAATAGTTGTCACACATCGTGCCAATGAACGCGAGTGAGGCAACGACGACGACGGCGGCGATGGTGTGCACGTGCAGACTTTACCTGGCAGTAAAAATCAGGAAAAGCGTGCCGAGTAAGGTGGCGGCGGAGGTTTTCATGATTCGTCACGTATCCGCACCCACGTCCGAGCAGCTTGAGGCCGCTCGTCGCGTCGTCGCGGACCATCTCGTTCCGACGCCCACCGTCACGATTTCGTTGCGCGGCCGTTCCGTGCTGGCCAAGCTCGAATGTTTTCAACCAACTGGATCGTTCAAGGTGCGCGGCGCCCTCAGTGCCGTTGACGCGTCACGGCGCGATGATCCGCGCGGCGCCGTCATCACCTCGTCGGCCGGAAATCACGGACTTGGAATTGCGCACGCCTGCTCGGTCCTCGGCGTGCTGGCGACGGTCGTGGTGCCCAAGAACGCCTCGATCGCCAAGGTGAAAAAGCTGAGCCAATTCGACATCGAACTCATTCAATATGGCTCCTCCTACGACGAGGCCCAGGCGCACGCGTTGGAATTGGCCGAGAGCCGTTCGATTCGTTACATCTCGCCGTTCAACGACACCAACGTGATTGCGGGCCAGGCCACGGTGTTGGACGAGATGTTGCTTCAAGCTCCCGAACTCGAACATCTAGTCGTCCCCGTCGGTGGCGGCGGATTACTGTCAGGAATGCTGATGTCACGCGACGACAGCGGACGCACAGACTTGCGACTCACTGGAGTCCAGCCCACTGAGAGCGCCGCGCTGTATCACGTGCTGCACGGCGCGACGATGGACCAAGTGCTGCACCGCCCGACGATCGCTGACGGTCTTGCCGGTGGCGGCGACGACGGTGCCATCACCAATGAACTCATTGCCAAGAGCGACGTGCCGTTGGTGCTCGTGCCGGAGATAGAAATCCGGCGGGCCGTTCGTGAGGTTGCTGAGACCAACGGCTTGGTGTTGGAGGGTTCTGCCAGCGCGCCCTACGCCGCCATCACCAACAATCTCGTGGACGATGAGAACTCGCGGATTGGCTTCATCGCCAGCGGACGCAACATCTCGCACGAACTCTTCGCCGAACTGCTCAACGAACCACTGTTCTAGCCCAAACGGAACGTTTTAGGTCAAACGGTAGGGTGGAGTTGTGGCTGTCCCCAAGCGTTTAGCGCCTATCACCCTTGCCGTCGTTGCGCTGGCACTCTCGTTGACGGGCGTGATCTACGCGGCGACCGACTCCAATCCTGGTGGCATAGCCAAGGATCCTTTGGTCCTTAACGGCTATCCCCCGACGTCGGCGCAGTTCGCCCTCAAAGTTTCTACCGGACAGGCGTACAGCCTCAACGCCACTGTGGACGTGATTTTCAAGAAGAACCAAGTGCAGGCGCAACTGCTCATCCCGCTGTTCTTTTCCTCCGCCACGGTGGATCTGCGTTTGACACACGGTCACCTCTACGTTGGCTCGCCCAATCTCGCATCGATATTTGGTGAGGATTGGATCAGCGCGAAGTTGAATTCGCCGTCACTCTTCGGACTCTCGCTGGAGTTAACCAAGCCCGACATCTCGCTCATCAGTGGCTTCAATCACGAGTCGGTCACCAAGAATGGCTATTTGACCACGTACCGCTATCAGCGCGACAACGTCATTTTGGGAATCACCAGCAAGTCACCAATCAAAATGCCATCGAGCGCGACGGTCAATGTCAGTATCACCGTCGGCAGTCAGGGCGAACTGACGGCCGCAACCGTGAGTGAGACCTCGAAGAGGTCCACGTTGGTGCTCGATCTCAATGTGCTGTCGTACAACCAGCCGGTACACGTGCTCGCGCCCGCCGCGAAAGACGTGAAGCCGGTCGACATCTCCCAACTGCTCAAACTGCTCAAGGGCACACCGTTCAAGTCGCTGTTGTCGAAGAATCTTGGGGACATCGGAAAGACCCAAGTCAGTTAGGTTTGCGCCGTGGCTACATCGCATCCCGAACCTCGCTGGCCGGCCTCGCTGGCCCTCGTTTCGTGCGTGATTCTCTACGTCGTGTTGCCCGGTCGCCTGGTGGTGGGTCCCCGGTGGCTGCTGCCGGTATTGGTGGCGTTGCCGCTCGCGCCACTCTCCGCAAGGCGGCACCGACACCCTGACGAGGCGCCATGGATACGAAGAGTCGTCCTGGCGTTAATCACCATTGTCACGGTCGCGAACGTCACGTCGGTCGCCTTGTTGGTGAATCGACTCTTAAGTTCGAACGTCTCGCAGGGCACCCAGCTCATCTACTCGGCCGTCGCCATTTGGCTCACCAACGTCATTATCTACGGCGTGTGGTTCTGGGAGATTGACCGGGGCGGCCCGCATAAGCGCGCGGGCACGGAGGACCTCTGGCCCGACATTCAATTCCCCCAGATGGAGAATCCCGACCTGGTGCCGAAGGATTGGCGACCACATTTCTTTGATTATCTCTATACGTCCTTCGCCAACGGGACCAGCTTTGCCCCCGCCGACGCGATGCCGCTGACGCTGCGAATCAAGGTGCTCTTCGCGACGGAGTCGGCGGTCTCATTAGTCGCGATTGTCGTCGTGGGCGCCCGGGCCATCAACATCCTGCGCTAGCTCAATATCGTCACTCGAGTCTCGTGGTTGGTCACCCTACGCCGCACGGTTGACGGGCTTCACGCGTCGGGCGACGGACCCGGTTTCGATTCACTTCCCGCGCTCGACAATCGTTCGTACCATTTGCTTGCCCGACCGCCGACGCCACGGCGCTGCTCCGTGCGATCGGCCATTGTCGCCAGTCTGATCGCCGAGTTGATGCCCAGCCAGCGCAGTGGCTCCACTTCCCAGCGACGCGAGCGATGTTGTACGAAGGGCAGGCGCGTGAAGTCGGTTTCGGTGTCGGGCGACGTCAGCAGGTCAGCGAGCGCGCAGGACGCGACACGACTGAGCACTACGCCGTCGCCGGTGTACCCGCCGGCGCTGGCCATCCCCGTGTAGTAGTCAACGAGCACGGACGGCATCTGGTCTCGCGGCATCGCGAGTGGGCCGCCCCACCGGTGGGTAATCGCGCCGTCCATGGTGGGAAAGAGATCGCGCAGAATTGCTTCGAGCATCGCAAAGACGCGATTGTCGCTGTCGAAGCGTTCTTCCACGGTTGAGCCGAAATGGTACGACGCACCACGTCCACCAAAGGCGAAGCGGTTGTCCTGAGTTCGCTGACCGTAGATGATCAGTCGGCGATCGTCGGCGAAGGTCTCGTTGTGCGCGAGGCCCACTTCGTCCCAGAACGAATCGGGAAGCGATTCCGTGGCGATCATGAGCGAGTAGAAGGGAGCGACCGTGCGACGCTCACCGGGAAGAGTTGGAGTAAAGCCCTCCGTGGCTCGAACTACGAAGTCGGCGTGCACCGATCCGCCCACCGTCACCACTTCGGGCTGTCGACTTCGGGTACCGGGCCGGATGCGTGTGACGTGCGTATTTTCGAAGACTTGCACGCCGAGGGATTCGTCGACGTCGCTCAGTCCGCGCACCAGCCGCGCAGGGTGGATGCGCGCGCAGTGCGGCGTGTACGTCGCGCCGAGGGAGTTACTCAGCTTCGCACGTTGATCCGCTTCGCTCTTTTCGAGCCAGTTCAGATCGCTCTCGGCGATACCGAGCAGACGTGATTCTTTGACACTCTCGCGCAATCGGAGGGCCTGGGCCTCGGTGCGCGCGACGACCACCGTGCCGCCGTGGTAGAAGTGCGCATCGATGCCGTCAGCGCGTGCGCTCTCGCCAAGTTCGCCGACAGCTCGTTCCAGGACGTGGCGTTGACGCGTGAATCGGTCCATGCCGTAGCGGGTGGCCAGTAACTGGTCGCTCAGAGGAAACAGCGCCGAGGCCCATCCGCCATTACGTCCGGACGCGCCGAACCCGCAGACAGACTTTTCCAGAACGCAGATCCTCAAACTCGGGTCGCGACGCTTCAGTTCACGCGCCGTCCACAGACCGGTGAATCCGCCCCCGACGATGGCGACGTCTACGTCGAGATGGCGCTGCAGGGCTGGCCGGGCCGTGACCGGATGCTCGAGTGTCGACCACCACAGTGACGGTGGCGCCTGCACTTTTTAGATGGCGTGCTTGACGGCTCCGGTGAATACTTCGCGCAGCGTGCCCACCATGAAGTCAATGTCCTCGCGGGTCGAGATCAGAGGAGGGGCCAACTGGACAACGGGGTCACCTCGGTCATCCGAACGACAGATGAGACCGCGACGGAACATCTCGGGCGACACGTATCCGCGCAACAGGCGCTCGGCGTCCTGGCCGGCCCACGTTTCCTTGGTCTCCTGGTCCTTCACGAGCTCGATGCCCCAGAAGTAGCCCGTGCCGCGCACGTCGCCGACGATTGGGATCTCCTTCAGGGCCATGAGGCTGTCGTGGAAATAGCCCTCGTTGGCCTGGACGTTTTCCAATACGTGCTCGGTCTCGAAGATCTCGATGCTCTTGAGCGCGATGGCGCACGAGACGGGGTGCCCGGCCCACGTGAATCCGTGGATGAACGACGCGTCGTCGTGTTGAAACGGCTCGGCAATGCGGTCCGAGACAATCATCGCGCCGATGGGCGCGTAACCCGAACTGAGTCCCTTGGCGCAGCAGATGATGTCGGGAACGAAGTCGTACTTGATACCGCCAAACCAGCTGCCCAGGCGACCGAAGGCGCAAATCACTTCGTCCGAGACGAGGATCACGCCGTAACGGTCACAGATCTCACGCACCGACTGCCAGTAGCCCGGTGGCGGGGTGAAGCATCCACCGGCGTTCTGCACCGGCTCTAGGAAGACGGCCGCGATGGTTTCTGGACCTTCGCGGAGAATTGCTTCCTCGATCTGGTGCGCCGACCATAGGCCAAAAGCCTCGAAGTCGTCCGCGTGGTGCTCGGCCCGATAGAAATTGACCGCCGGCACTTTGACCGCCCCGGGTACGAGTGGTTCGAAGGGCTGGCGATAAGGATCGAGTGACGTAATGGTGAGTGCACCCATCGTCGTGCCGTGATAGGCAATGTCGCGGCTGATCACCTTGTATCGATCGGTGTCGCCGCGCATCTTGTGGTACTGACGAGCCAACTTCCAGGCGCTCTCGACGGCTTCGCCGCCACCGGTGGTAAAGAACACCCGATTGAGATCCCCGGGCGCGAGACTGGCCAGCTTTTCAGCCAGCTCGATGGCCTTGGGGTGCGCGTACGTCCACAGCGGGAAATACGCCAACTGGCTGATCTGCTCGGCGGCGGCGGCACCGATGTCGGTGCGCCCGTGTCCGAGCATGTTGGTGAAGAGACCCGAAATGCCGTCGAAGTATTTCGTACCGTTGGCGTCATAGATGTGGGTACCTTCGCCGCGCACGATGATCGGCACTTCGTTGCTATCCGAATACGCACCCATGCGCGACATATGTAGCCAGAGGTTGCGCCGGGCCCGTTCCGAGTAGTTCTGGCTCTGATGTGCTGGTCCATCGACGACGATGCCGTCCGATATCAGCTCATTGATTGTCATTTTGTCCCCCATGCGTAGGTTTGCTTCGCCAACTTCAGATACAGAAATGTTTCAACTTCGGTGACCCCCGGGATGCTGCGGATTGAATCGTTAAGAAGATGCACGAGCGCGGCGTCATCGACCGCGATCACTTCGGCAATGATGTCGAAGCTCCCGGCGGTCATCACGACGTAGTTCGCCTCGTCGATGGCGGCAACTTGATCGGCCACCGTGCGCACGTCGCCGTGTACGCGAATGCCCACCAGTGCCTCGCGGCCGTAGCCGAGCAGTTGGGGATCGGTGATCGCCACAATTTGCATGACGCCGGAATCTTTCAGTCGCTGGACTCGGCGGCGCACGGCCGCTTCGGAGAGTCCAACCTCTTCGGCGATAGCTCCGTACGCCCTGCGACCATCAAGTTGGAGCAGACCAATGATTTGGCGATCAATTCCGTCCAGGCCGTTAGGAGTGGGGATGAGTTCCAGGTTCGAACGTTCGACCCTTTTTGTACTCTTACGTTTCGGTGAGGTGGCTGGCATTGTCGGCTCCCCGGCAAGTAGTCCAACGGACGCACTGCTGCGGATAGAGACAGTATAGCGTATGAAAGCGACTCATTTCGTCGTGTTATGCCCAATGGGGGACTAATACGGTCCCAATAGCGTTTGCGCGGACCTGTCCAATCTGGCAGAGTGGCTACGGGCATTGCTATTTCGGCCGCCCATTTGGAAGGGGATATATGCGTCGACTGGCCAATTTCATCGGGGGCGAATCCGTCGCTCCGAAGAGTGCGAAGTACGTCGAGCTCATCAATCCATCGACCGGAGAGCCCTTCGCCGAGACGCCGGTCTCGGACGAATCGGATATCGACGCCGCATTGCAAGACGCGGCCAAAGCCTTTCAAACCTGGAAGCGCACCACGCCAGCCGAGCGCAGCCTCGCGATACTCAAAATCGCCGACATCTTCGAAGCGCACGCTGACGAACTGGTGGCCGTCGAATCAGAGAATTGCGGCAAGATCATCGGGGTCACCAAGGACTTCGAGATTCCTCCGATGATCGATCAGATTCGTTTCTTCGCTGGCGCTGCGCGCATGCTCGAAGGTCGCGGCGCGAGTGAGTACATGGAAGGCATGACGAGCTACGTCCGTCGTGAGCCGGTGGGCGTGTGCGGCGCAGTCACGCCGTGGAACTACCCGATGATGATGGCGGTGTGGAAGTGGGCGCCGGCGCTGGCGGCTGGCAACACCATGGTCCTGAAGCCGAGCGACACCACGCCAGTATCTACGCTCCTTATGGCGCAGTTGATGGCCGAGGTGCTGCCCGCGGGTGTGTTTAACGTCGTGTGCGGTGACCGCGATACGGGCCGCGCGTTGGTCGAGCACTCGATTCCCGCGATGGTCTCGATCACCGGGTCTGTGGGCGCCGGCATGCAAGTCGCCGCGTCAGCTTCCAAGACGCTCAAGCGCGTGCACCTAGAACTCGGTGGCAAGGCGCCAGTCGTGATTTTTGACGACGCGGACATCGCGGCAGCCTCGGTGGCTATTGCCGAAGCGGGATACTTCAACGCGGGCCAGGACTGCACGGCCGCGACCCGAGTATTGGTGGGACCACATCTCTACGGGGATTTTGTTGACGCGATTACCGAACAGGCAAAGAATACGGTGGTGGGCATGCCCGACAACACCGACGCATTGTTTGGTCCGGTGAATAATGCGAACCAACTCGCGCGCGTTACCGGATTCCTCGGTCGCGCTCCCGGACACGCGTCGATTTCGACCGGCGGCACGCAGGTGGGCGAGAGTGGTTACTTCGTCGCGCCCACAGTCGTCGCGGACATGCAACAGGACGACGAGATGATTCAAAATGAGATTTTCGGACCGGTCATCACCGTGCAGAAATTCAGCGATGACGCGCAGGCCCTTGAGTGGGCGAACGGCGTGAACTACGGCTTGGCGTCCTCGGTGTGGACAAGCGATCACGGTCGAGCGATGCGCTTCACGCGGGATTTGGACTTTGGCTGCGTATGGGTCAATACGCACATTCCCCTGGTCGCTGAAATGCCGCACGGTGGGTTCAAGAACTCCGGTTACGGCAAGGACCTCTCGGCCTACGGATTCGAGGACTACACCCGCATCAAGCACGTGATGCACAATCTCGAGGGATAGGCACGGCACTCCTCAGTCGGACCACTCTGGATCGACGTTGAGCATTTTCCCGACTGAAGGATCCTGTGAGACAATCAAATTGGCAAAGCCACAACAGAAAGGATGATCAACGATGATCATCGGCGTACCGAAGGAAATCAAGAAAGACGAATACCGCGTGGCGCTCACGCCCGCGGGCGTTCGTGAGCTGACGAGCGCCGGTCACCAGGTCCTCATCGAGCAGGGTGCCGGGGTCGGGTCGTCAATTGACGATGCGGACTTTGTGGCGACGGGCGCCACCTTGGTCAAGAACGCTGACGACGTCTGGGCCGACAGCGACATGATTCTTAAAGTCAAGGAACCAATCGCCGACGAATATGCCCGTCTGAGCGCGCGCAAGAATCAGGTGCTCTTCACCTACCTGCACCTCGCTGCCGGAAAGGCGTGCACCGATGCGCTCATCGCCGCACACAATGTGGCCATTGCCTACGAGACCGTTCGTCTGGCCGACAACTCACTGCCGCTGTTGACACCCATGAGCGAAGTGGCTGGTCGCATGGCGCCGCTCGTCGGCGCGTATCACTTAATGAGACCCGGTGGTGGCCGAGGGGCACTGATCGGCGGTGTGCCCGGCGTCGCGGCGGCCAATGTCGTGGTCGTTGGCGCGGGCGTGTCGGGACTGGCCGCCGCGACGATGGCGGTCGGGTTGCACGCCAACGTTAAGATCCTCGATCGCAACCTTGAT
>JBEKQN010000048.1:0-13931 GCA_049519675.1 Acidimicrobiales bacterium
TTTGGCGAGTTGAGCCGCATGACGCAGTTCAAGGAGAAGGCCCAACGCCAGGAGGGCTACCGCGCCGGTCTCTTCACCTACCCGGTGCTCATGGCCGCGGACATTCTGCTCTATGAGGTCAAGCAGGTGCCCGTGGGCGACGATCAGCGCCAGCACCTCGAGCTCACCCGTGAAATCGCCGAACGCTTTAATAATCGCTTCGGCCAGATTTTCACGTTGCCCGTGGGCGTGCTGCCGACCGCCGGTGCGCGCGTCATGGACCTGCAGGATCCAACCCGCAAGATGTCCAAATCGATTTCCAGCCCGCTCGGCACGATCTATCTCACCGACGCGCCCGCGGAGATTGAGAAGAAGATCAAAAAGGCCGTCACCGACACCGAGAATGAAGTGCGCTTCGACTTAGAAAAGAAGCCGGGGCTGTCCAATCTGCTGGAAATCTATTCCGGCCTCAGCGGCGAGAAGCCAGAAGTGATCGCCGAGCGCTATACGCGCTACGGCGAGTTGAAGGACGACCTGACGTCCCTCGTGATTGAGACGTTGGGCCCCATCGCCGCGCACTACGCAGAGTTGCGCGCGAACCCCACCCAACTCACATCCGTGGTGCAAGAGGGCGCGCTTAAGGCCGCCGAAGTTTCGGGACCGGTCTACCGCCGCGCCGCCCACGCGATGGGCCTGCTCTAAAGCAACCCGATCCACCATCGTTCGAGGTCCGTCAGGGCGTTGAGGCCCACGTGGAAAACCGCGAAGTTGAGCAGCAACAACACCATCACGAAGGGCAACGCCCTTGCGCGCATGTGGTAGTAGGAGCGCAGGTGACGACGGGGTATGAACACTTCAATGATCGCCGATCCGTCGAGCGGCGGTATCGGAATGAGGTTAAAGGCCGCGAGCACCAGGTTCGCCAGGCCGAAATACACGCCCACGTTCTGAACGAACACGCTGTAGTGCACGTGGATCCCGTAGTAGGTAATGCCCAGCCCAATTGCCGAGAGGAAGATGTTCATCAGTGGTCCCGCAAGCGATACGTAGAGGCCCTGCGAGCGGGGCTTGCGTAGTCGACTGACGTTGACCGGCACGGGTTTCGCGTACCCGAAAGCTGGCAGGCCGCTTATCAACAGCAGCACGGGCAGCAGCACGGTACCGAAAGGATCGATGTGACGCATGGGGTTAAGCGTCAGACGGTGATTCTCCTTGGCCGTGGGGTCGCCGAAGAAATTGGCCACCCACCCGTGGCTGACTTCGTGCAGCACAATGGACGGCACAAGTGCGAGGAAGAAATAGAAGTTCGACAACGAGACCTTTCCTTACTCGTGGGCGCGCGGGTGGGCGCTGCGATATTCGCGCTGTAATGACGTAACCGATACTGCGGTGTAGATCTGGGTGGTGGCAATCGACGCGTGACCCAAAAGCTCCTGCACCACTCTAATATCGGCACCGTGGGCCAGCATGTGCGTGGCGCAACTGTGGCGAAAGACGTGCGCGCTAATGCGCGAGTGCTCGATGCCGGCGCTGAGCGCGCGTTTATGGATGATGAGGTCAATGCCCTGTCGCGTGAGTGGTCCGCCCCGAGCGTTGAGAAAGAGCCGCGTGCTCCTCTTGGATTTGGGAATCTCGCTTCGCCCCCCGGCGCCCAGATAGTCCGCCAACACCGCGCGCAAGGTCGCGCCCATGGGCACCAAGCGCTGCTTGGAACCCTTGCCGGTCACCATGATGAGTTCCTCGTCGAAGTCGAGGTCGGAGAGGTCGATGCCCACCGCTTCGGAGACTCTCGCGCCGGTGTCGTAGAGCAGCTCTAAGAGGGCGCGATCGCGCAGGTCACTTGGTGAATGATCCGGCACCGAATCGAGCAACGCCACGACTTCTTCTTCACCTAAGGGCTTGGGCAATGTCCGGCCTCGATGGCCGCCCTTCAGCCGTGCCGTCGGGTCGCTCGCGAGATGTCCCTCGTCGACCATGAAGCCGAACCATCCGCGCACCGAGGACATCGCGCGGGCGATCGAGCTGTCAGCCAGTCCCGCGCTTCTCAGCTCATTGAAGTACTGCTCGAACTTCGCGTCGCGCACGGAGGTGACGGTCAGTTTGTGCTGAGCCATCCAGCGGCGGAAGCCGTCGATGTCGCGGCGGTAGGCCTCAATCGTCGCCGGGCTTCTGCCCTTCTCGACGCTCAGCCAGGCAACGTATTCGGTGACGTACCGGTCAGTCGCGGTCAAAGAAAGTTCCAAAGACTCGGTGCAGCGCAACCGCCGTCGTGCTGTCAATCGCGCCTTCACTGGCGAGCGTTGTCGCAAGGTCCGCTACCGCGACCCAGCGCACCGACGACGCCGACTCCTCCGGTCCCGCTGGCAGTCGTTCCATTTGCGTGATCTCGCGCGCCTCGTAAATCGTCATCACCTGGTTGGTCCAACCGGGTGAGTTCATGAACCGACCAAGCAGTCGCCACTGCTGAGCATCGACGCCCAGTTCTTCGCGCAGCTCACGCTTGGCCGTGTCGAGCGGATCCTCGTCGTCAACGTCCTGGGTGCCGGCGGGAATCTCCCAGAGATACGCATCAAACGCCGAGCGATACTGGCGAACAAGCCCGACCTCGCCCGCATCGTTGAATACCAGGATGGCGACCGCTCCCTTGTGCACCGCCACGTCGCGGTCAAAGGACGTACCACCGTGACGAATCGTGCGACGCTCTACGTCAAAGACTCTGGAATGCAGCAGTTTCTCTGTTCGCTCGATGTCGAACGAGTCGCTCACAACGTGACGTCGACCGATGAGGGATCGATGATGTGCGGCTCGCGACCCTCGGCGCGGGCGGCAGCGGCCTTCACCAGACCCAAGAAGAGCGGATGGGGTCGGTCGGGACGGGACTTGAACTCGGGATGCGCCTGGGTGCCAACGAAGAAGGGATGACTCGGCATCTCCACGAACTCGACCAAGCGGCCATCGGGCGACGTACCCGAACAGCGCATCCCGCCCGCTTCAAATTGGTCCCGGTACCGCGAATTGAACTCGTAGCGGTGACGGTGGCGCTCGGAGACAACCGTCGCCCCGTAGAGGCCCGCGACGATCGATCCCTCGTCGAGCATGGCCGGACAGGCCCCCAGACGCATGGTGCCGCCCAAGTCGGTGATGTCCATCTGTTCGGCCATCAGGGCAATCACCGGTGCCGAGGTGGAGAGCGAAATCTCCGTGGAGTGAGCGTCGGCCAGTCCCAGAACGTGCCGGGCGAATTCGACGACCATGACCTGCATGCCTAGGCAAATACCCAGATACGGGATGTCGTACTCGCGGGCGATGCGCGACGCGGCGATCATGCCCTCGACCCCGCGCTCGCCAAAGCCGCCGGGCACGATGATGCCGTCGAGCTGGCGGATGCGCTCCGAGTCAAGCTCGCTGGGCACGCGTTCGGCCTCGAGCCACTCGATCTTGGTGGTCGCTCCGATGGCGAAACCGGCGTGGCGAATGGATTCGGCGACCGACAGGTAGGCGTCGGGCATGGTGACGTACTTGCCGATTATCCCGATGCGCAGCGTCTTGGTCGTGGTGTGCACGCGGCGCGCGACCTCTTCCCAGGCGCGCAGGTCGATGGGGTGTTCGGCCACGTCGATGCCCAGGGCGTTACAGACAATCGTGTCCAGACCCTCACGATGGAGTTCGATCGGCAGGTCATAGATGCTCGAGACGTCCACGGCGGAAATGACGGCGTTGGCCGGTACGTCACAGAGCAGCGAGATCTTGCGCTTGAGGCCTTCCGAGATCGGTTGATCACTGCGGCAGACAATGATGTCGGGCTGAATGCCGCGCGAGCGCAGTTCGGTCACCGAGTGCTGGGTCGGCTTGGTCTTCTGCTCGCCTGACGGTGCGAGGTAGGGCACCAGCGTGAGGTGCACGTAACAGACGTTGTCGCGGCCCACGTCGCGGCGATACTGGCGAATTGACTCAATGAACGGCACGATTTCAATGTCGCCGACCGTGCCGCCTATTTCCACAATTACCACGTCGGCACCCAATGTGCCCAAACGGCGAATGCGTTCCTTGATCTCGTCGGTGATGTGCGGAATGACTTGGACGGTCTTGCCGAGGTAGTCCCCGCGCCGCTCCTTGGCAATCACGTTGGAATAAATCGAACCGGTCGTGGTGTTAGACATCCGCGACAGGGACTCGTCAATGAAGCGCTCGTAGTGGCCCAAGTCCAGGTCCGTCTCGCCGCCGTCATCGGTGACGTAGACCTCGCCGTGCTCGCCGGGATTCATGGTGCCCGGGTCGACGTTGAGGTACGGGTCAAGTTTGCACATCGTGACTTTAAGACCACGGGACTTGAGAAGTCGGCCCAGCGATGAAGCGGTGAGTCCCTTTCCTAGAGAGCTCGATACTCCACCGGTTACAAAGACGAATTTAGTCATTCGTAAACTGCCGTGTCCACGGATACACATACTAGTTGGCGCGTGTGACGCGACCCTTCTATTAACGCAGTGTTTCGAGCAGTCGTTGCGCTAACGCGAGTGATTCAGCGGTCATTTCGTCGCCCGCGAGCATTCGGGCGATTTCGTCAACACGCTGATCCCCACTCACACGTCGAATCGAGGTCGTCACCACGCCATTGACAATGGCCTTGTCAATCACAAAATGATGATCGGCCTTGGCCGCAACCGACGCGAGGTGCGTCACGGCCAAAACCTGCTGCTGTCGTCCTAATTCATAGAGGCAGTCACCGATTTGTTGGGCGACCTGACCGCCGACGCCGGCATCCACTTCGTCAAAGACCGCCACCACGTCCTCATGGACCGTTTCGAGCGAGAGGGCGAGCAGCACTCGGCTGAGCTCTCCCCCGCTCGCGAGGGCCTGCAACGGACCTTCAGGCAGCCCGGGATTGGCACTGAAGACAATCCGAGCGTCCGAGCCGTCATGGCCGTGGACCTCGAACCGAAGTGTGGCGTGCGGCAGGGCGACGCGGGGCAACTGCTCGGCAACGGCCGCAGTGAGACCCGCGGCGGCGACCTCGCGTTCGTGGCGCGCCGCTTCGGCCAACGCTGTCTCACGTGCCTCCCAGTTCGCGATGTCCCCGTCGAGCGTCAGCAATCGCGACGTCTCGTCCAAACGGTCCTTTTGCTGAATACGAAGATCGTCAAGGGTCTGGAGCGCCATTTCGAGTGAGCCACCGTACTTTCGCGATATCTGCTGGAGCACCGAGACCCGCTTGTCGAGCGCCAGCAAGACTCCTGGATCAATGGCGTCGGGGTCGGCAAGGGATGCCATCTCTCGAGCCGTTTCACGGGCCTGTTCCAGGACTTCCCGCAAACTTTCACGCGCGCTCTCGTACGCGCCGCCCTGAGGGATTCGCGCAATAATCGCTGCCCAGCGGCTCAGGAGGGCGTCATCTTGGTCACCGTCGAGTTGCTCGAGAACCTCGCCCAGCGCCGCCTGGCCGTCACGAAGCTCGCTCAATCGTGCCAATTCTTCGAGCGTTGAGGCGAGTTCGTCAACGGAGAGGATCTTTACGCCCTCGAGCTCGCCAATCTGATATTCCAAAAAGTCCAGCTCTCGCACGCGCTGCGACTGGTCGCCGCCAAAGCCATCGCGGCGGCTGCGCGCATCGCGAAGTAATTGGCGCACGTGGTCGAGTTCACTCGTGTCTACGGCCCCGCTGGCGTCGATGATCTTCAAGATTTCTGACCGATTACGCAGCGAGAGCGAATCGTGTTGACCGTGGATGACGATGAGTTCTGTCGCCAGTGTTCGCAGCGCTTCCGCGCTCGTGGTCGTCGCGTCGAGCGCGCTGCGAAGTCGACCTGTAGAACTCATCTCCCTCGTGAGCACCACCTCGCGTCCGTCACCGTGAATAAATACCGCCGCCGCGCGCATGTCACTCCTGACCGCGTGGCGTGACGTTGCCGCATCGCCACCCAGACACAGATCGAGTGCGTCAAGGAGCAGCGTTTTTCCGGCACCCGTTTCGCCCGTGATCACGTTAAAACCCTCACCGAACTCCACTCTCGCGTCGCCAATGACACCCAGTCCGTGCGCGTACAACTCCACCAACTGCGAACTAGGCATGTCCCTCTCGCAGGCTCTCGCGCAGGCGAAAGCCGAGTTCGAAACTTCTCGTGGCCACCACGCGCACCGGCGTCGGGCTTCGGCGAACCTCGATGGCCTCGCCAGGTTCCAGCGCGCCAATGGTGCACCCGTCAGCCACCACGACCGCAGGCTTGTCCGCAACGACGAACTGCACGACCTTTTCGCCCGCGACCACGATTGAACGGTCGATGGTGAAGTGCGGGGCAATGGGCGTGACGATCATGACTGGCAACATGGCGTCAACGACAGGCCCGCCCGCCGAAAAGTTGTACCCCGTGCTGCCCGTGGGCGTGGCGACCATGACACCATCAGCTGAATACGTGAGGAACTCGTCGCCGTCGATCAACGTCTTGACCCGCACCATATGTCCCACCTGGGCGCGCTCGACCACCACCTCATTAAGCGCGAACTCCTCGCGCACATTATTTCCGAACGTGATTCGTAGGGCCAGTCGTTCGGCCACGTGATCGTGCGCGAGCGAATGATTGATGTCTTCAATGAGCTCGTTGGGTGGCACGTTCAACAAGAAGCCGAGTCGTCCGAGGTTTACCGCCAACACGCGAGCGCCATATTGATGCGCCAAACGCGCAGACTTGAGAAACGTCCCGTCTCCGCCGAGACTGACCACCATGGTCGACTCGTCGAGTGACGGCGCGTCATGAGAGTCAAGCAAGTACAACGAGTTCGTCACGCCGGCGAGCTCCAACTGCGTGCCGGCCACCCTGGCTAGTTCAATCGCATCGTCTCGATTGCTGAAGGCACTAAATAGGAGCTGGGACACGTTTCACCTCGTGGGGTCAATGGTAGTAACAACCTGTCGCAGGACCGGCCCCGATGGCTCGCATTGCCGAGAGCGCGAAACCTAAACCCGCCAACCGCGCACCAAGATCAGTCGCCACGCCATAACGTGCCGCCCGTCCGGTTTCACTTGCTTAGACCCGCGAAAGGGTCGCGGTCAGATGCCTAGGCGTACTTGGCGCAGCCCTCTATCGCCGAGGCCAATTCCTTGGTTCCCTTCAAGTACTTCGCCGCGTTCTTGGCCTGAGTCGTCTCGAGCTTGGTGATACTGCCGGCTGACTGGTAGTCCTTCAAGATCACGACCAGCTCATCGAGGAACGTCTTGGTCCCCGCGTTGGGAGCTTCGGAGTCCAACTGCTCGTACAGCGGCAGGACGAGCTTGACCCACGAGTGGTACGCACCGATGGTCGTACCCTTGGGTGCCGCATCGGCTCGAAACTTGAGGCTGAATCCGATCAACGTCTTGCAAAAGGTCGCTTCGCTCGCCGATCGGGTCTGTGCCGCCCCACTCGTCGGCGCCGCAACGCCTAGAGAAAAGACCAAGATGCCTGCAGTCACTATTCCAGCCACGGCGGTGCGTGAGGCCGAAACCATCAATTTGGTGCGAGTAAACAACGTAACTCTCCTTGATAGTGGGCGCCAACGCGTCCGAATTGAACTTCTTCTCCCCTACGTAGCGACCACCTCAGCGGCGGCTGCACTGACTTTCTACCAGATTTGCTCCAATTCGTCCAACAACTAAGGCCCATTTCTAGTTTCAGAATCACATTCTGGACTTTCGCGACGGTAACGTGACAAATCGGCAACACATGTGAATTATCAAGTCTTTTAGGGGATAAAATAGCCAAAGAGAATTAACGCGTTTCGTTCGACTCCAATCCATGTGGCCGCGATCGTAGATCGGAGCACTGGATGGCTGAATCCAAGTATCAGTCCCTTGACGACCGTCCTTCGCACTACGCCATCCGTCAGAAGGACATGTTTTTGCGGACGTTGCCGTTTCTCCTAATGGCGATGGCGGCCGAGTTGAGTCTCGCGTTGCCGCCCGGACCCGCCTCCACGACTGACACCATCATCAGCTTGGCGCTTCTCTGCCTGACCGCCATGAGTTTCTTGTTGCCCTGGCACGTGCTACCCAGCGGGCTTGACGTCATTATTCCCCTGCTCTACGTTGGTTCGTCGCTGGCCCTTATCCTGGCCGCGGGCGGATCCTCCACCGGTGTGGGACTAGTTGTCCTGCTGCCGATCTTATGGTCCGCGCTCAATCTAGAGCTGTGGCAATCACTCTTGGTGGTGGTCGCCGTAGTAGTCGTTGAATACGTCACCACGTACGCCCCTGACGATCTTTCGGACTCGGTGCGACTCCGCCGCGTCGTGTCATATCTCGCAATTGGTGCGTTGACTGCGTACACCATCCACGACATCCGCTCTCGAATCGAGCGGATCGCGGCGCAGCGAGAACAAGTGAACGTTGAAATGGCAGTCACGATCAATGAACTCAACGAGCGCAATCGGGCCGCATCGATACTCAGCACATTCGTAGAGCAATTGAACTTTTGCGACGCGATTGAAGAGGCGTACGCCGTAATCTCAATCGCTGGCGGTGACCTTTTCCAATCCGGCGGCGCCGTCAACATTCTCCGCGGGACGGACCTCCAGTTCGACACGAAGTGCCGTTGGCGTGAGTTTGACATGAGCACGCAACCATTCGGAATTGACGACTGTCAGGCGATCAAACAGGGTTCGGCTTATGAGTCGCGCCCCGATACGGCCCGTTGCGCCCACCTCGATGGCGTTTCCGAGCCCTTTGTGCTCTGCCAGCCCCTGATCGTGAAACATGAGAACATCGGTGTCTTGACGGTGTCGCTTTCGCACGGCCGCAATCGGTCGCTCGACGCCGAACCCATCCACCAATACGCCGACATGCTGAGTGATCAAATTTCTATCTGGATGGCGAATTTCAACCTGCGAGAGAGCTTGAAGAATCTTTCAATCAGAGATCCCCTCACGAACCTCTATAACCGTCGCTTCATGCGCGAAACTCTGAATCGTGAAATGAGCATCACTGAACGCAGTAGTGAGCACACCAGCATTATTCAAATGGATGTTGACCATTTCAAATTGTTCAACGACTCATTCGGTCACGAAGTGGGTGACTCGGTGCTACAGGCGGTCGCCGACGTGATGCTGAAGCTCTTTCGGGATTCTGACGTCCCGTGCCGCTCCGGAGGTGAGGAGTTCACGATTATCTTGCCGCGCTGTTCGTGGGAGACCGCGTTTGCGAGGGCCGTCGAACTGCAATTGCTGGTTGGTCAAATACAGATCCCCGTGGTCGACGATGAGACCGCGCCCAAGGCGCCCACGCTCTCAATCGGCATTGCCACCTCACCGGAGCACGGTCTCACCAGCAAAGAATTGATGCGGGCCGCAGACAAGGCCCTCTACGCCGCAAAGGCCGGGGGTCGTGATCGCATTGTGAAGGCTTCTTACGTCACGCCAGCGGTACCCGTCCCGTAACAAAAAAACGTAGCGGACACAACACCGCGACGATTTAGCAAGGATGTCCCAAAATTCAATCCGACGCGCATCACTCTTTGGTCGATCGCTGGGCTATGCGAGGCGATTGACTTCATGGCTTCTCGCGCACGGCGTCCATCTCCAATTGAGATGTTGCAACGGCACGATCAATCTCACAGGGGATTCACAGCCACGCGGCGAGAAGCGAGCGTGTGGTTCGGTCTAAAATTGAAAAACGTGTTCACTCAAATGACGAGGGTCACGGTCGCCGTGTTGATCGCGTCGGCCGGATTCTTCGCTACCAATGCTTTTGCCGCTTCGAGCGCGCACGTGATTTCCCCGGCGACCGGTTTTGACATCAGCTACCCCCAGTGCAATGGCGCGTTCCCCTCTCCGGCGGGATTTGGCGTCGTTGGAGTCAACGACGGCCACCCACTGACGACCAATCCGTGTCTCGCGAGCGAGCTCGGTTGGGCGGTCGCGGCCAGCAACATAACGCCGGCCTTCTACATGAACACCGACAGCCCCGGACCGCAGTACACGTCCGGCTGGCCGACGAGCCAACAAACTCCCGACGCCTGTTCGGGTGCCAACTCACCCGCGTGCTCCTACGACTACGGATGGAACGCGGCCCAGGTCTCCTTTAACAATGCCCTCAGTAGCGAAGCGGCCGATGGCGCGACGTCGCCCAACGCGGCGGTGGTATCGGCCAAATGGTGGTTGGACGTAGAAACTGGAAACCACTGGGAGACAATTGAGTCGCTCTACGGTCCCACCAAGACGTCAGACGCAATCGACCAGGCCGAGTTGCAAGGAACGATCGCCTACCTCACGAGTGTGGGCGTCACGCAAATCGGCATCTACTGCACCTCGAGTCAGTGGAAGACCATCACGGGCGGCACCGGATCGACGTTCTCGGCATTTCCCGCCTGGATGCCGGGCTACCCCTCGCTCGCCGCCGCCGAAGCCGCGTGTCTTGATTCGTCCTTTAACGGCGGCCGGGTCGCGATGATCCAGTACCCCTCACGGGGCCTGGATGGCGACTACATCTGCGGGCTCGTAAGTACACCCGCTACGGCGTCAGTCGCGGTGGCGGAATCCTCTTCCTTTAGCCAACAACTGGCCGTCATTGGCAACGTCGGTACCGTGACGTACGTACAGACGGGTGGCAGTCCTAACCTCGTTGTCTCGCCCACCGGCCTGATCACCTCGAGTGGCGTCCTGGCGGCCGGCACCTACGACGCCACTGGCACCACCAGCGACCCCAACGGCGACAATGGCACGTATTCGTTCTTGCTGACCGTGGGCACAATCACTCAGTCGGCGCCACTGTCGGCGACGGTCACGGCGCCCGGAGCCGCCGCCTTCAGCCAACAGCTGGCAGACACGGGGTCAGACGGAGCGGTGACGTACGTGCAGTCCACCGGCAGTCCGGACCTCGTCGTCTCAGCAACTGGCGTCGTCACCTCGGACGGCACCCTCGCCAAGGGCTCGTACGCCACGTCGGGCACCACCAGTGATGCCAATGGCGACAAAGGAAAATTCACCTACACGCTCAAGGTCGGCACAATTACGCAGAGCACGCCGACCTCGATCTCGACGTCCATGAGCGAGTCCACCAGCTTCACCCACCAACTCGTCGTGACCGGCAATGACAACCCCACCGTGTTTGTCCAAACCGTCGGCGCGCCCAACCTCGTAGTGTCATCAACCGGTCTGCTCACGACCGGCGGCGAACTCCCGGTCGGATCGTACGTGGCGCGCGGCACCACCAGCGACGGCAACGGTGACACGGGAACGTACTTCTACAACCTCATCGTCACCGCCGACGTGGTCGTTCCCACCACGACGGGACCCGTCGCCTCGCACGTGGTGGGTTACGCGGTCGCCGGGCGCTCGGTGTCACTCGCCGTCGTTGGATCGGGATTCTTCGGTCGGCCACACCTCTCGAGCCACGCCGGGACCACGGCGCTCGTCACGAAAGACAGCGGCACGCTGCTCATTGTCAAGGTCACGGTGAAGCCGCGATCGCGCAATGGCACTTTCACCTTCACGATTCGTCTGTCCGACGGCAAGCAGTGCCAGGTCAAATACCAGCAACGCAAGTAGCAACTAGCTTTCGCAGTGTGCCATCGCCCATACACTTCTGACGT
Organism: Acidimicrobiales bacterium; assembly: GCA_049519675.1. Taxonomy (GTDB): domain Bacteria; phylum Actinomycetota; class Acidimicrobiia; order Acidimicrobiales; family RAAP-2; genus RAAP-2. Next base: position 11,535 of record JBEKQN010000048.1, read on the forward strand.
GAGCGACCCAAACTTCCCCTCCAACGACATCGAGAGTTCGTCGTCGGCATCGATTCACGCTCACAGCATTGGCGAGGCGTGGCTCGCAATCAGCAACCTCATCATGCGAGACGGCATGGAGAGCCACTATGACGGCCTGGCGATGCGCGAAGTCATGATGGCCACGCTTTGTGTCGCGGAGCCGCGCGCGAGCGACGACATAATCCGCAAATATGCTGACGGCGGGCGGATGGCGTGGATGCACGACAATTTCAGCGACCACGCGGTGGTGGAGGCGCTCGGCAACGCGGACAGTTACGCGACGCGACTTCGCGATTACGCGCACAGTGGCCGGGATCAAATCCGGTGGGTCAGCCAACGACTGCTTGACGACCCGACCACGCGCTCCGCGACGATCACCACGTTCCAGCCACTTTCCGATACGACGTACATCCCCTGCGTCAGCCTGCTCGACTTCTTTCTGGTCGACGGGCGACTCGAGCTCGCGGTGTACGCGCACAGTATCGATTTTGGGGCCAAGGGATTTGCCAACCTCGTGGAGTTAGCTTCGCTCCAGGAAGAGGTGGCACGCACCCTCCAGGCCCCTCTCGGGCCGTTGACCATGATCATCAAATCCGCGCACATTTACGACAGTGACGTCGAGTACATGCGTGGCGTCCTTACTGAGCGTTACTAACGTCGACGTCTCGCGCGCGAGCACCCAGTCAGGACGCCAGCAACTAGCCAAACGTGACTATTGCTGAACCGACTTCACCTCGACGAACTCTTCGAATCCGAAGGCCCCGCGCTCACGGCCCATGCCCGATTGCTTATAGCCACCAAAGGGAGCCAGCGGATTGAAATTTGCCCCGTTGACCGCGACCTGGCCGGTACGCAGTTTCCGGGCGACTTCAATGGCGTGTTCCTTCGTCCCACCCCAGACAGCACCAGAGAGGCCGTAGGGCGTGTCATTGGCGATGTCAACCGCCTCTTCTTCCGTGTCGTAGGGAATGATCGACAACACCGGACCGAAGATCTCTTCACGAGCAATGGTCATGTCATTGGTCACGTTAGAAAAGACCGTGGGCCGAATGAAGAAGCCCGTATCGAGTCCCTCGGGCGCCTCGGGGCCGCCCGCGATGAGCGTGGCGCCTTCGTCGATACCTTGCTTGATCAAGGATCGCACCTTGTCACGCTGGACTGCAGACACCAGTGGTCCGAGCCCCGTCGTCTCGGCGAACGGATCGCCGGGAATGAAACCGGCCGCAGCAGCGCGCGCGAGGTCCTCCACTTCAGACAACTTCGAGCGCGGCACCAACATGCGGGTGAGCGACGAGCACTCTTGACCAGAATTCAAATAACAACCAAAGAGGCCTGCCGGAATGGCCGCCGCCAGGTCAGCGTCTTCCAAGATGATATTGGCTGATTTCCCGCCCATCTCGAGTGACACTCGCTTAAGCGACTGCGCGCAGAGTTCCATCACGCGCTTGCCGGCGCGCGTCGAACCGGTGAACGACACTTTGTCAACGAGCGGGTTCGTGGCAATCGCTTCGCCGACGACCGGTCCTAGACCCGTAACCATGTTGAACACGCCCTTGGGCAGGCCCGACTCGTGGATGATCTCGGCCAGGATGAAGGCGTTAATCGGTGCGACCTCACTGGGCTTGAGCACGATCGTGCAACCGGCCGCGAGTGCCGGCGCAACTTTGAGCGCAATCTGATACAGCGGGAAGTTCCACGGCGTGATGGCACCCACGACGCCGACCGGCTCCTTCATGACGATGGAATTGCCAATCTCTTCTTGCCACTCGTAGGTCGCAGCGCGTTCGGCGTTGCCCGCGAACTCGCCCATGGGCAGACCCACCTGAATCATCTCGGTGAGACTGCGCGGCATGCCCACTTCGTGAGTGATGACGTCGGCAATCTCTGCGGCTCGGGCCTGTAGCCCGTCGGCGATTTTCTGCAGAAAACCAGCGCGGTCCTTGGCTGGCGTCGCCGCCCAACTGGGAAAGGCCTTCGCCGCCGCCGCGACGGCCTTGTTGATGTCGTCGGCCGTACCGGCGGGGACGGTCGCGAAAATCTCTTCGGTCGTCGAGTCGGTCACTTCGAGCACCTCCGACGACGACGGGGCGACCCACGCACCGTCAATATACAAAGAATCACGAACAATCATGAAGCCCCCGATCGTTTTGCGCCGCGGAATGTGGCGTCAAACTCGGACGCTACCATCGCACAGGAATTCCAGCAAAAGCCCAAGACAATCTTGTAGACGCCGCTCGCTTCAACCGCGGTACGTCCACGCGGACGTCAAGCATTGATCACGTGACGTTGTCCCACTGCGCCGCTCGCGCTGAAGTACTACTCAACCAATGCCCGCAACGGGGCTACGTATTCGCTGCCGGTGCGAAGATAGGAGCC
>JBEKQN010000049.1:0-21314 GCA_049519675.1 Acidimicrobiales bacterium
TAGATGGCGGCCACGATGGAGCGGCCCCGCGCGATGCCCTTCTGGGTGAACTCGGCCCGGTCCTTGATGAGTTGTTCGGGCGAGACGTAGAACGGCATGCTCATCGCAATGTGCCCCCCGCGACGCCCCCGGTCTGCGTGCGCCGGTCATTGATGGCCCGAAAGCGAGTCGCCACTTGGTCAAGCTCTACCTCTTGGAAACCTTCGCCATTGATGACCACCATCATCGGGAAGAGGCTGCGCACAAAATCCGGCCCGGCGGTGCTGGGATCGTTGTCGCCCGCTTCATAGAGGGCCAGGGCCGCGAGGTCCAGCGCGCCCTCGAGATCAAGGTCGCTGCGAAAGCCGAGGCGCAAGGTGTTCTCGGCGAAGGGTGTTCCCGAACCAATGGTGGCAAAGTCCATCCGCTCGTAACACCCTCCCGCGCCGTCGTACTCAAAGATGCGACCCACTTCGTGGCTGACGTCCCAGCCGGCGAGCAAAGGAATCACGATCAGTGGCGATGAGAGGTTGTTGCGTTGGATGATTGGCGAAAGGTAATTGGCCTTGCCCTCCAAACTGAGTGCCGAATCGGTCATCTTCTCGTAATGCTCGAAGGAGAGTTGCGCCATGCGTATGAACTCCATGCCGCGTGCGGCCGTGCCCGAGATGGCGAGCGCCGTGTAGAAGTCGGCCCGTTCAATCTTGCGCACGTCGCGGCTGGCAATGTAGTTTCCGGTCGCCTGTCGGTCGCCCACCATCACGACGCCACCGACGTAGCGCACCGCGACGACGGTCGTGGCGTGGGCCGAGAGACCCTCACCAGATCGGGTGGCGCCACTCAAGCCCGAGGACTCTGCGTAGTGGAAAAAGGACGGCCCGGGATCGTCCTGGGCACTGAAGAGCGGGAGACCCACTACTACTCCCCTCCCTTTTGGACGTAATTGCGAACGAACTCCTCGGCGTTCTCTTCGAGCACTTCGTCGATTTCGTCCAACAGGTCGTCCAGGTCGGCCTTCAGTTGGTCTCCCTTGGTGGCGTCCACTGAGACGTCGCTCGTCTCCTGACTCGCTCGCTCGGTGCGCTGCTTTTGTATTCGTTCTTGTTCAGTCATATCTTCTGTTCTACCTGTCTAGTGCATCAAGCAGGTCATTCGCGGTAAGGCACCTTTCTAGCAAGTGTGCGGTCAATTCTGCGGTACCCCGCAGTGGGTCCATCATGGGCACGCGCTGGAGTGGTCCGGAACCTAAATCAAAGACCACGCAATCCCAGTTTGCGGCCACGATTTGCTCGGGATAGCGCGCCACGCACTGGCCGCGAAAATAGGCTCGCGTGGAGTCAGGCGGATTGTGAACCGCTTCACGAACTTCGTCCGCGTCGAAAAGCTGTCGTAGCCCCACGCGTTGGGCGAGCGAACGTTCCGCGCGTAGGTCGTGATACTGCAGGTCAATTGCTCGAAGTCGCGCGTCGCCCGGCGCTAAGTCATAGCGTTCCTGGTAGCCCTCGACCACGCGCAACTTGGCGACCCAGTCCACTCGGTCGGCGACGCTGTCGCGGTCGCCGTCCACGCCGTCGAGCATTTCGCGCCACTGGGTGAGAATGAGCGTCACTTCTTCGCTCTCCGCGACCGCGCTGGCCCCGTCGCGCTGCACGTAGTTGTTCGCCAGATGCCACAGCTGGTCCTGGAAGTCCCACGCCGTTCTATACAGGTTGTCCTCGCAGAGCACCGTGGCGCTCAGCGATGTGTCGAGCGAAAAGGCACGCACTGCCTGGACCGGGTGTTTGGGCAGGCTGGGAAACACGTCGACGCCCTGGTCCTCGAGGACCGCCAGCAGTAGCGACGTCGCGCCGAGTTTGACCAACGTGGCGACCTGGCTCATGTTGGCGTCGCCGATGATGATGTGCAGGCGGCGGAAACGTTCGGCGTCGCTGTGGGGTTCGTCACGCGTGTTGATGATGGGTCGCTTTAACGTGGTCTCTAGGCCCACCACCTCTTCAAAGAATTCAGCTCGCTGACTGAGCTGGAAGACTGCGCCGCCTTGCAGCGCGTTCTCGGTCTCGCCGGCCACCTTGCCCGCGCCCACCACGATCTGGCGCGAGACGAAGTGAGGCACCATGGCGCGCACGATGTGCGAGAAATCAACCTGTCGCCCCACGAGGTAGTTCTCGTGGGTCCCGTATGAATTGCCCTTGCCGTCGGAGTTGTTCTTGTACAAGGTGATTGCCTGGTGGACGTCGAGGGACTCATTGGCCGCCCTCAACGCCCGGCGCATCACCTCTTCGCCGGCGCAGTCATAGAGCGTGGCTTCCAGAGGGGTGCGGCACTCGGGCGAGGAGAATTCTGGATGGGCGTGGTCCACGTAGAGCCGGGCCCCGTTCGTGAGCACGGTGTTGGCCAGATGGGTCTCGACGATGGGCGCGAAGGCGATGAGTCCGGGCAGGCCACGCGCGTCGAGGTCCGGGGTCTCGCCTTCGAAGTCCCAGTTGATGCGCGTGCGGCCCTGCTGGGCGTAGGCGTTCACGATGATGCTGGAAGAAACGATCTGATCTTGGTCGGGCCCCCCGGCGATGCCGTATTCGGTCTCGATACCCAGGACCTTGGGAATGGCCACGGTGCTAGAGGTACTGGCCGGTACCGACGTGCTGAATTGACCGGCCACCCTTGACGTCGGTCTCTTCACGGTTGATCAGCGTGCGGATGAAGATGATGCGCTCGCCCTTCTTACCCGAGATTCGAGCCCAGTCATCCGGGTTGGTGGTGTTGGGCAGGTCCTCGTTCTCACGGAACTCCTGGCGAATTGATTCAATGAGGTCTTCGCTGCGCAGTCCGCGACCCTTGTCGCTGATCTCACGCTTGACCGCGAGCTTCTTGGCGCGTCGCACGATGTTTTCAATCATGGCGCCCGACGCAAAGTCCTTGAAGTAGAGGATCTCCTTGTCGCCACCCTGGTAAGTGACCTCGAGGAAGCGATTCTCGTCGTCGATGCGGTACATCGCGGTGACGGTCTCTTCGATCATGATGCGGATGGCCTTGTCGCGGTCTCCCCCACCGAGTTCGTTGACGAGGTGCTCGTCGATGGGCAGGTCCGAGTGCAGGTAGCGCTGGAAGATCTGGGCTGCGGCGTCGGCGTTGGGTCGCTCAATCTTGATCTTCACGTCGAGGCGACCTGGGCGAAGGATGGCCGGGTCGATGAGGTCCTCACGGTTGGTCGCGCCGATGACGATGACGTCTCGCAGCGATTCGACACCGTCGATCTCGGCGAGCAGTTGGGGCACGATAGTTGACTCCATGTCCGAACTGATGCCGGTGCCCCGGGTGCGAAAGAGCGAGTCCATCTCGTCGAAGAAGATGATGACGGGCATGCCCTCTTCGGCCTTTTCTCTCGCGCGTTGAAAGACAATGCGGATCTGACGCTCCGTCTCGCCGACGTACTTGTTGAGCAACTCCGGGCCCTTGATGTTAAGGAAGTACGACCGGACATTTCGGTTGCCCGACAACTCGGCGACCTTTTGGCTGAGCGAATTGGCGACGGCCTTGGCGATGAGGGTCTTGCCGCAGCCGGGCGGTCCGTAGAGCAGGATGCCCTTGGGCGCCGGCAGCTCGTAGTCCAAGAAGAGTGCGCGGTGCAGATAGGGAAGCTCCACCGCGTCGGTAATCGACTCAATCTGCGCGTCGAGCCCGCCCACGTCGGCGTAGGTGATGTCGGGCACCTCTTCAAGGATCAGCTCCTCGGCCTCTTGGCGCACGAGCTTTTCGGTGAGCAGATTGGAGCGCAGGTCGAGCAACAACGCGTCGCCGCTGCGAAGTTTCACGTCACGTAGCGAGTCGGCCAACTCCACCACGCGCTCCTCGTCGGCGCGTCCGTACACGAGCACCCGGCGCTCGTCGAGGACCTCCTTCACCGTCACGACCTCGCCCTGGCCGTCCGAGTCACGCACGCCAATCACGCTGAAGGATTCGTTGAGCACGACCTCGTTTCCCCGTTCAATCTGACCGGGGTCTAGCCCTGGGTGCAGGGCCACGCGCATCTTGCGGCCCGAGGCGAAGATGTCGACGGTCCCGTCGTCGTTGAAGTCAATAAAAGTGCCGTAGAGCGCCGGGGGTTGGGTGAGCTTCTCCACTTCATCGCGTAGCGCTGAGATCTGGTCGCGGGTCTGTTGAATGGTGATGGTCAGCTTCTCGTTGTTGGACCTGGTCTGGGCGACCTGGCCCCGGGCTTCGAGCAACTGCTCTTCGAGCATCTCGATGCGGTGATTGGCTTGGTCGACGTCGCTGAGGGCGTGACCGCGCGGGGAACTGACGACGATCTGGTCGTCGCTGTTCTCGCTCTCGGGCGACGGAAATTGCTCTGAACGCTCCATGTTCTAACCCTAGGGCAGTGCCGAGACTCGTGAACGTCACAGGTCTGGTACCCCAGCAACTAAAGTTAATTGACTAGAGAGGCCACGGAGGCGCGCATGAAGGTTTGGATTGACCAGGACCTCTGTACCGGCGACGGCCTGTGTGAAGAAATCTGCCCCTCGGTCTTCACGCTGCTCGACGACGGCCTGGCCTACGTCAAACAGGGTGACGACGTCTTGAGTTCGCCCGGTGGCGCCGAAGGATTGGCAATCGTGCCCGCGGGCATGGAAGACGCGGTCGTTGAGGCCTCCGAAGAGTGCCCCGGCGAGTGCATCTTCATCGAAAAGGACTAAATAACCTCTTGGGGCCGCCCGACGAGACGTCGGGCCGACGTGAGGAACCCGGTGTGTGCCACCATCCGGTGATCAGGTCGCACCGACCGGCCATCGATGTGCCAGGTGCGCCGCAAGATCTCGACCGTCTCTTCGAGACCAAATGAATGCTGACGCAGGGTTTCGCGTAGTAGTTGGGTCTGATTGATCGTCGGCAGGTACGAGAGCAGTATGCCCCCGGGACGCAGAGCCCGTTCGGCGTGCTGGACCACGTCCCACGGTTCGGGCATGTCCAGGATGATGCGGTCCAGGTCGACCTCGTCGATGCCCTGGGTGACGTCGCGAATGTGAATGTCGTAGGCCACGTCGCTACCCAGCATGTCGTGCACGTTCTTGATGGCCTGCTGGGCGAAATCCTCGCGGATCTCGTAGCCGGTGATAAGTGCCCCGGCGCGCAGCAACGTCATGGAGAGCGCGCCCGATCCAATGCCCGCTTCCAGGACGCGCATGCCGGGTCCCACGTCGGCCTGCATCAGAATCGCGCCGAGGTCCTTGGGGTAGATCACCTGGGCGCCGCGCGGCATCTTTAAGACCACGTCGGCGAGCGTGGGCCGCAGCACGAGGAAACTGCGCTCGGTGCTGCCCCGGATCAGTGAGCCCTCGATGGCTCCGATGAGGTCGTCGTGCTGGATGATGCCCGCGTGGGTGTGGAAGGCCGCGCCCTCTCGAAGCGTGATCAAGTAGTGACGGTCCTTCGCGTCTATCAACATCACGCGCTCGCCCACGCGCAACTGCGCAGGATTCACGCGGGCTTGGACTTGGTGGCGCGCTGGCCCGACTTCGCGGCGCGCTTGTCAACCAGTCGAAACAGGATAATGGCGCCCGCAATCGTGAGCCAGCGCGGCGACTTCTGAGCCCACGCGCGAGCCAGTGACGACCCGAGCGCGAAACGGAAGATTCGCTTGAGTATCAACTGCGGCGCTTACGGATGCGCCGTCCGCGAATCCGTCCCCAAAAATAACCGGTCATGATGCCACTGAGTCCCACCGCAGCCACCGTTGGTGTCTGCGAAGTACTGGGACCCTTCAAACTGAGATCGTCCGGAAGAATCGAGCGGATGGTTGCTTCTAATTCGCGACGGGTGGCGGACTGCTCTCTCACTTCGTGGCCTTGAGTCGCCGTTTGGCGGTGCCGCTCATGATGCGCCATGCCGTGAGGGCCATCACGAGACAGGCCAGGACCGCCACGATGACGTAGGGCAACCACGACAGCGAGCCGTCCAGAACGGGGAACTGTTCTTGCAGGAATCGCAGTGACCCGATCAGCAAGAGCAAGGTGCCAAAACCCACGAAGAGGCTGCCCAAAGCGCCGTAGGCGACGAACCGACCCAACTCCTTAAGTGGCTGGACCGTCTCTTCCTTGATGTAGCGCATCACCAGTCCGCGTATTTCTTGGATGTCACGCTGGATGGAAGCTCCGCGAAGGAAATTGCGCCACGATGAGTAACTCACGCGCTCATCCTACCGCTCACGCTCTTTGATGAGGTACGTAGAACTGGCCGTTGCGATGAGTTGATCGTGGTCGTCGGTGACCCGTGCGCCCACAAAGGAGATCACGCCGCCGGACTTGAGGACGGTGGCAATGCAGGTGAGTCGGGAGTTCAGCGAGGCCGGGCGCAGGAAACTGACCTTCATTTCAGTGTTGAGCACGCTCACCCTGCGCTGCCCCGCGCCGGTCACGGCCGAGGCACCCATAGCCGAGTCGAGCATGGCGGCGAGGAACCCGCCCTGGATAATGCCCGCGGGATTAAGAAAGCGTTCGTCGGCGGTCATGGCCCACACCGTGGTGCCGGGAGTGGATTTGTCGAGACAGACGAGACCGAGCGTGAGATCGCAGTTGGGCGGTATCTGCAGGGCCACTCGCGAAGGTTACCGCGCGGCTTCGCTTCAAGTCGGAGCGAGTTTTACTACCCTTTGTCTGTGAGCGACAATTTATTCCAAGGTCTGACGGAACTAGAAGGACGGGCTATCCGCGAAGTGGCCGCGGTCGCGATGGACGCGCCGGCGGCGGCCAAATCAGGACACAGTGGCACGGCGATGGCCCTGTCGCCGCTGGGCGTCATGTTGTGGGGCCGCGTCATGCGCCACGACCCCACCGATCCCTCGTGGCCCGACCGAGACCGGTTCATCCTCAGTAACGGTCACGCGTGCATTTTGCAATACGCCTTGGCGCACGTGTTCGGTTACGACATGCGCCCCGAAGATTTGCGAGCATTTCGTGAGCCGCACTCGCGCACGCCGGGCCATCCCGAGCGCGGTGTCGCCCCGACCGTTGAAGTGACGACCGGCCCGCTCGGACAAGGCATTGCCAACGGCGTCGGCATGGCGATTGCCGAACGAATTCTGCGCAGCGATTACGGCGAGGATCTCGTCAATCACCGCACGTGGGTCATTGCGGGCGACGGGTGTTTGGAGGAGGGCGTAAGTCACGAGTCGTCGTCGCTGGCCGGATTTCTCGGACTTGATCGCCTGACGGTTTTTTACGATGACAATCACATCACCATTGACGGGCCCACGGAGCTGGCGCTGCGCGACGATCCGGCCGCGCGCTTCGCCGCCTACGGATGGCACGTCATTAATCTCGGTGAGCAGGCCAACGACCTTGACGCCCTCGAAGCGGCGACTCGCGCCGCCATTGATGAGACCAGTCGTCCGACGCTGATCATCATCCGATCGCACATCGGATTTCCCTCTCCCGAGATGATGGACACCAAAGAGGCACACGGCACTCCGTTCAGCGCCGAGGCCATCACCGCCGCCAAGGCCATCCTGGGCGTGCCCGACGTACCCTTCACCTTCGATCCCGAACTGCCCCACCAGATGGTCGAGACACTGGGCGACCAACGTTCCCAGCGCACGGCGTGGGAGGCCCGCGTGGCCGCCGCGGGTGCACTGGGAGCGCAATTGCTCGAGCAACTCGACACCAATGGTGCGCTCAAGATGGAAACCCGCCCCGATCGTTTCGAGGGCGGTACGCAGGTCGCCACTCGCAAGGCCATGCAGCGCGCCATGGACGTGCTGGCGCCTCAGACGCGTGGCATCACTGCGGGATCCGCCGACCTCACGGAAAACACGGGCGTCATTCTCAAGCAGGCAACGACGCAGAGCGCCCAGAATCCCGGCGGGCGCCAGATCCATTACGGCATTCGAGAGTTCGGCATGGGAGCGAACATGGTGGGACAGGCCTGCCACGACGGGATTCGTCCGGTGGGTTCGACCTTCTTTGTCTTCAGCGATTACGAACGCCCCGCCATACGTTTGGCCGCGATCAGCGAGGCCAGTGTGCTCTTTGTCTTCACGCACGACTCGGTGGGTGTGGGTCAGGACGGTCCGACCCACGAACCGGTCGAGCACCTGATGTCGCTGCGCGCCATGCCCCACCTGCACGTCGTTCGCCCGTCGGACGCCAACGAGACGCTGGACTTGGTGGAGGGTTACCTCAGCGCCAAGTCGCCACCGCCAACCGCGCTCATTATGTCGCGCCAAGACATGCCCGTCTTCAGTGGTGATGACGCGCTCGCGTCACGCGAGGGCGCGCACTTAGGCGGATACGTTGTGCGAGAACGTGACGACGCCCAGTTCACATTGGTGAGCACGGGCTCCGAGGTCGGTGTCTGTCTCGCGGCCCAGGAGCAACTGCTCACCCGCGGCGTTGTCACGCGAGTGGTGGCCCTGCCCTGTTGGGCGTGCTTTGAGGCCCAACCGCTCGACTACCGAACCAAGGTACTCTCGCGCCATCTGCCATCGGTCTCGCTCGAAGCGGGCGCGACGCTCGGTTGGTCGAAGTACGCCGACGAAGCCATCGGCATTGACTCGTTCGGTCTGTCCGCACCGGGCGCGTACGTTCTCGACTATTTCAATATCAATCCGGCCACGGTGGTAGCCCACGTCGAAGCGGTGCTGGCCGCGTCGAAATAGCGCCGGTTCATCGCCGTACGAAAGCCGTCACACTGCGCTCACCACGCGTTAAAGAACGGCGCCGTTGCCGCTTCGGGTCACAATGACGAGACGTAGGATGCTGGGATGACGACCTACGGCTTGGCGCGTGACGTGTCGGATCTTCTAAGCGCGCCGCTCGAGGAGTTGGCGTCAGCGGCTTTTGACAAAGCGCGGCACGCGCACGGCTACGTCGTGACGTATTCGCCCAAGGTGTTTATCCCCCTGACGAAGCTCTGTCGTGATCGATGCGGCTACTGCACGTTTGCACAAGCCCCCGCGCACGTAGAGGCGCCCTACATGAGCCTGGATGAAGTGATGGCCGTTGCCCAAGCGGGAAAGGCCGCCGGATGCACTGAGGCGTTGTTCACGTTGGGCGAGCGGCCCGAGCTGCGCTACGACGAGGCGGCGCGATGGCTCGCCGCGCGCGGGTATCAGTCGACGGTGGACTACGTGGCGAGCGCCGCGCAGATGGTCTTGGAGTCCACCGGCCTACTTCCCCACGCCAACGCCGGGGCCCTTTTTCGCCACGAGTTGGAGCAGCTTCGCGGCGTCAGCGCTTCGCAGGGAATGATGCTCGAGTCGTTGGCCACCCTGCCCGCCCACCGGCTCGCACCCGACAAGGAGCCGGGTCGGCGACTCGACACGCTTCGATTTGCCGGAGAGCTTCGCATACCGTTCACCACCGGTCTGCTCGTGGGCATCGGCGAGAGCCGTGAAGAACGACTCATCACGCTCGAGGCAATTGCACGCTCGCACGAAGAGTTCGGTCACGTGCAGGAAGTCATTATTCAAAATTTCCTGCCTAAACCACGAACCGCCATGGCGCACGAACCGGCGGCCAGTGACGAAGAGTTCCATTGGACGATCGCGGCCGCGCGCCTCATCTTGCCCGCGACAATTCACCTGCAGGCGCCGCCAAACTTGAGTGACGATCCCACCCGGTTGCTCAGTTTCGGTATTGACGATTTTGGCGGTATTTCGCCGGTGACCGCCGATCACGTCAATCCGGAGCGGGCCTGGCCCGCGCTCGACGTACTCGCGAGCGAATGCGACGCGCGGGGATTCAACCTGGCCGCGCGCCTCACCATCTATCGCGAGTTCATTGACGCCGAGACGTCCTTCCTCGACGAAAAGGTTCGCCCGGCGGTGTTGGCTCACGCCGACGCGACGGGGCTCGCCCGCGACGACCAGTGGTTCTCGGGCTCGGACGTCACGCCGCCGCCTCGACCCTCGTCGCACTCAACGACCAGTGCGGTGACGTCGATATTGGCTCACTATGTGCCGGGCTACGAATTCAACCGCGAAGAACTCGTCACACTGTTCATGGCCCGAGGGGCCGACTACAACGCCGTTGCCGATCTCGCCAATGGCGTGCGTCAAGATCTGGTGGGTGACGCGGTGAGTTTCGTCATCAACCGAAACATCAACTACACCAACGTCTGCACGTTCAAGTGTCGATTCTGCGCGTTTTCGAAGGGACCCCTGTCGCTCAACTTGCGCGGTGACCCGTATCTTCTGACGCTCGAAGAGATCAGCGAGCGCGTACGTGAGGCCGAAGAGCGCGGCGCGACTGAGGTGTGCATGCAGGGCGGCATCCACCCGAACTTCGACGGCGACTACTACATCGATGTCATCGCCGCCGTGCGTGCCGGATCGCCCAAGATCCACATTCACGCCTTCAGCGCACTAGAAGTGTTTGAGGGCGCGCGGCGATCCGAGCAGGATCTGGCGACGTACTTGACGAGGTTGAAGGATGCAGGCCTCAAGACCCTGCCCGGCACGGCCGCAGAGATACTCGACGATGAGATTCGCAAGGTCCTGTGTCCGGACAAGATCAACTCTGACCAGTGGCTCGAAGTGCATCGCGTCGCGCACAGCGTGGGGTTGCACTCGAACATCACGATCATGTTCGGCGCCGTTGAAGGTCCCGACAGTTGGGCGACCCACCTCCTGCGCACCCGCGAGCTGCAGCAGCAAACGGGTGGCTTCACCGAATTCGTCCCCTTACCGTTCGTGCACATGGCCACGCCCATTTTCTTGAAGGGCCGCTCGCGCCGGGGGCCGACGTTTCGCGAAGCGGTGCTCATGCACGCGGTCGCGCGACTGCATTACGCCACGTTGATCGACAACATTCAGGTCAGCTGGGTCAAGATGGGGGTCGCGGGATCACGACGCATCCTGCAGGCCGGCGCCAACGACCTCGGCGGCACATTGATGGACGAAAACATCTCGCGCGCCGCCGGCGCCACTCACGGCCAAGCCATGGACGTGGACATGCTGCGCGACCTGGTCGCTCCCCTGGACCGGCCGCTGTATCAACGCAGCACGCTCTATCAGACCTTGTGAGCGTCGCCGATCTCATCACCGCGTTCCTCACCGAGATCGAACTCGACACCTCGCAGTCGCCCGAGAAAATCGAAGCGCTGCGTGACCTCTTAGAAAAGGTCCTCGACCGCGGAGGCTTCGGACCAAACGCGGTCGACCTGACGGTCGCGTTGAGCGCGCTTGACGAGTTGCTCGACGCGTCCTCTCTCTTCGCGCCCTGGCGCGACCGACCCAAGGTGACGGTCTTCGGATCGGCTCGCACGACTCCGAGTAGTCCGCTCTACGCCATGGCCCGATCCTTGAGCGCCTTGATGACCGAACGCGGTTGGATGACGATCACGGGTGCCGGCGGCGGGATCATGGAGGCGTCGTCCGAGGGTGCCGGGCGCGAAAATACGTTGGGCGTCAATATCAAACTGCCGTTTGAACAGGGCGCGAACCCCTTCATTGACGTGGAGAACAACTTGGTCTCCATGAAGTATTTTTTTACCCGCAAAGTTGCCATGACTCGAGAGTCGCGAGCGTTCGTCGCGTTCCCGGGCGGGCTTGGCACACTCGACGAAGCCTTCGAGATTCTCACGTTGCTGCACACCGGCAAGACCGACCCCGCTCCCGTCGTACTGGTGGACCGTCCCGGCGGCACGTTCTGGGAGAAGTGGCTGGAATTCATCAACGAAGAGGTCATTGGCGGCGAGTACATCGGGGCGCCCGACATGTGCCTGGTGCACCTCTCGCACGACGTCGATGACGCCGTCAAGGAGATAGAACGCTTCTATTCGAACTACGTCAGCACGACGATTGCCCACGGCCGCGCCGCCGTCGAGGTGCGGGAGATTCCTACGAGCGAACAACTGAAGGACCTCGCGGGACTCGTGCCAATATTCGCCTCGGGAGAGGGCTTCAGGGTCGAGCAGTCCAGCGTGACGTTCAACTTCGAGCACCGCAACTACGCCAATCTGCGCCTCATCATCGACGCGCTCAACAAGTGGGTTGACTAGTCCTCGCTGGTCGCGCGCAGTAGCATCTCGGCCTTCTGCAGACTCCGGCGAACCTTGGAGAGTTGGCGTTCTAGCTCCTTGGCCTGTTCGGATCCGCCCGAGCGAACCTGCTCGCGCAGCGTGTCGAAGATGGCGTCGGACACTCGGTGTTCTAGGTTCGCGATCTCGTCAGCGAGGTCGTGGAACGACTCCATCAACGAAGCACCACCACATCGAGCGCCTCATCGTGGTACTGAGCGCGCAGCACCTTCTTGTCGAACTTGCCGACGCTCGTCTTGGGAATTGACTCGAGGAACGACCAGTTCTCGGGCAGCCACCATTTGGCCATGCGCTCGGCGAGGAAGTCGCGCAACTCCTCGGGGGTCGCCGTCATGCCCGGACGCAGCACCACGCAACACAGCGGTCGCTCCTGCCACTTCTCGTCGGGTACGGCCACCACGGCGGCCTCAAACACTGCCGGGTGCGCCATCATGGTCACTTCAAGCATGACCGAGCTGATCCATTCACCGCCCGATTTGATGACGTCCTTGGTGCGGTCACTGATCACCATGAAACCGAGCGGGTCGATCGTGCCGATGTCGCCCGTGCGCAACCACCCGTCGCGGAACTTTTCGGGGTCGTCGACCTTGAAGTAGGAGCCGGTGATCCACGGTCCGCGCATCTCGTATTCGCCCACCGCCACGCCGTCGCGCGGCAGCACCGTTCCGTTCTCGTCGGTGATGCGCATCTCCACGCCGCCCACGATTCGCCCGGCCTTGACGCGAAAGTCAATCTCTTGATCCTTGGGCGTGCCCGCCGGGGGAATGGACACCGCCGCCAGGGGGCTGCTCTCGGTCATGCCCCAGCCCTGAATGAGGTCGATGCCGTACTTGTCGCGGAAGGTTTCGATCATGACGCGCGGCACCGCCGATCCTCCGGCGAGTAGTCCGCGCAGGCTCGAGAAGTCGACCTCGGGATTGTTCTCGGCGGCGCGCAGGACGTCGTTCCAGATCGTGGGCACCCCGAGCGAGAAGGTCGGTCGCAGTTCGCGGATCATCTTGACGATTGGCTCTCCCTGCAAGAACATCTGGGGCATGATCAGTTCGCCACCGCAGAAGTAGGCGGTGAACACTGCACCCCAGGCGTTGACGTGGAACATCGGCACGATGAGCAGCACGCGGTCGCGCTCGCTGAAGCCAATCGAGTTCGCCGACGTCGAGGCCAATGAGTGCAGCCAGGTGGAGCGGTGCGAGTACAACACGCCCTTGGGGTCGCCGGTGGTCCCCGAGGTGTAACAGAGAATGGCCGCGGACTTTTCGTCCAGGTCGGGCCACTCGAATCCCGGGGCCTCGCTCTGAACGAACGTCTCGTAGTCAATTGTCTCGCCGAGCAGGCCACTCGAATCGGCTCCGTTGACGATGATGTGCTCGACCGAGGGGATCTGGTCACGCACCTTGGCGAGCAACGGCGCGAGCGAGGCGTCGACGATGATGACCTTGTCCTGGGCGTGATTGATGATGAACGCCAGTTGCTCTGGGAAGAGTCGGATGTTGAGCGTGTGCAGTATCGCGCCCATGCACGGGACCGCGATGTAGGCCTCCACGTGGGTCTGGTTGTTCCACATGAAGGTGGCGACGCGGTCGTCGCGCCGCACGCCGAGCTTGGTCAGTGCGGTCGCCAGTTGCTCGGCCCGCTGGGCAACTTGGAAAAAGGTCGCTTGCTCGACACCCTCGGGAGTGACCGTGAAGATCTTCTTATCGGCATAGACCGCCTGACCGTGACGGATGATCCCGCTGATCAAGAGCGGTCCATCTTGCATCGTGCTCTGCATGGTTCCCCCTGAAGGACGCCGTTGCGACGATGCTACAAAACTGGGAGCGTCAGCGTGGCCCTACCAGGAAAGTTCGTAGGGGCTGACGGGATGCCTCCCTGGACGTGGATATCCTCCACTCGTCATCCACGGACAACGTGGCGCGCGCGGTGAGGTAGGGCTCGGCGTTAAGTCCGAGGTCGTCCAACTCCGGACCTACGAATCCGGCTGCGATTAGTACCATATCGGCTCGCGTGTGCACCAACTCTCCGCTGGCATTGTCACGCAGGACCAGCTCTTCGAGGTGTCGCTCACCGCGGAACTCGAGTGTCTCGGTTGAAAACAGTCGCTCGCCGCCCTCGAGGTGGGCCGACGTATTTTTGAGTAGTCGCGCCATGGTGGGCCAGGGCTCGCTGGTCGGTCGGGTGATGGGCGGTTGGTCGAGAATCTCAATCTGAATGATCGACGCCGCGCCCTGACGGTGCAGCGTGCCCAGACAGTCCGCGCCCGTGTCGCCGCCGCCCAAGATGATCACGTGGCGTCCCTTCGCGTTGATCGATGTCTCCACGCCGTCGCGCACGGCCCGATTAGAAGCTTCCAGGTACGTCATGGCTGGATAGATGCCCGAGAGCTGGGAGCCCTCGACGTTGATGAGCCGCGGAATGGTCGAACCTACGGCGAGCAGCACCGCGTCAAAGTTGTTCTGCAAGTCCGACAGCGGGGTGCCCGACTCGCCCACCGTGACGTTCGGGTGGAACGTCACGCCGGACTTCACCATGACCTCGATGCGGCGATCGAGCACGGCCTTTTCTAACTTGAACTCGGGGATTCCGTAGCGCAGCAGCCCGCCAATGGCGTCACTGCGCTCGTAAATCGCGACGTCGTGGCCCACGCTGCGCAGTTGGGCGGCGGCGGCGAGCCCGGCCGGGCCGGAGCCCACCACGACCACGTGCTTGCCCGTCTTCGCGTCGGTCCCACTCGCCACGTCAAAACCATTGGCGAAGGCGTGCTCGGCGACCTCGTACTCAATGCGCTCAATCGTGACGGGGTCGCTGCCAATGCCCAAGACACATGCCGACTCACACGGGGCCGGACAGAGTCGGCCGGTGAACTCCGGGAAGTTGTTGGTGCTGAACAGCTGGACCGCCGCCTGTTCCCACTGAGAGCGGTAGACACGGTCGTTGAAATCGGGAATTCGGTTGCCCAGCGGACAGCCCTGCATGCAGAACGGTATGCCGCAGTCCATGCAGCGCGTCGCCTGTTGGACGACCTGGCTGTCTTCTTGGGGTTCGTACACCTCGTGCCAGTCGCGCAGACGCACGGGCACGGGACGCATCGTCGGCCCCTGGCGAGCGAACTCTAAGAATCCGGTGGGCTTAGCCATTGCGTGTCTCGTCGCGCATGCGCTGGTACTCCGAGGTTTCGACGCGCACGAAGACCATGCGCGCTTCGCGCCAACTCATGAGCATCGCCAGCGCCTTCTTTGAGCCCGTTTCGTCTCGATACCGCTCGAGCAGCGAGAGTAACTTCTCGTCGTCCTCGTATTCGAGCGGATCGATCTCATATACGCCGGCACTCAGGTGGTCGTAGATCTTCTGGTCGGGGTCGTAGAGGTAGAGCGTGCCGCCGGACATGCCCGCGGCGAGGTTTCGCCCGACGTCACCGAGGATGACGACCACTCCCCCGGTCATGTACTCGCAGGCGTGGTCCCCGGTGCCTTCAACAACGATGGTGGCGCCCGAGTTGCGCACCCCGCAGCGCTCGCCCACGACACCGCTGACGAAGATCTCACCGCTCGTCGCGCCGTAACCAATGACGTTGCCCGCGATGATGTTCTCGTCACTGGCGAACGTCGACTCGGCGAAGGGGCGAATGATGATCCGTCCTCCCGACAGGCCCTTGCCGGCGTAGTCGTTGGCGTCTCCCGTGAGACGCAGGGTGAGACCGGCGGGAATGAACGCGCCCAGGCTCTGGCCCGACGAACCCTCCAGATGGATCTGGATCTGATCGTCGACCAACGTGCGCGCTCCGAGTGAACGGGTGATCGCGCTGCCGGTGAGCGTGCCCACCGCCCGGTTGACGTTGCGAATCTTGGTGCGCACGCTGAGCGACTCGCCCTTGTTGGCCGCGCTCACCGCGTCGTCGAGGAACGTCCAATCGAGCGCTCCGTCGAGTCCGTGGTCCTGCTTCATGCTCTGGTGGCGCTGGTCGGGGTGGACGACGGCCAGCAGCGCGCTGAGATCCAGATCGTTATCCGCGTCGTCGGGCGTGTCGACGCTGATGCGCGTGGTGTCGCCAATGATCTCCTCGAGCGTGCGCGCACCCAGCTGCGCCAAATACTCGCGGACCTCCTGGGCGATGAATTCAAAAAAGTTCTCGACAAATTCCGGCTGTCCGGTGAAGCGCTCGCGCAGTAGCGGGTTCTGCGTGGCGATGCCGACGGGACAGGTATCGAGGTGGCAGACACGCATCATCACGCAACCCGAGACCACGAGCGGTGCGGTCGCAAAGCCAAACTCCTCGGCGCCGAGCAGTGCCGCCATGATCACGTCGCGGCCGGTCTTCAGCTGTCCGTCAACCTGGAGCACGACACGGCTACGTAGCCCATTCGCGGCCAGGGTCTGGTGGGCTTCGGCCAGGCCAATCTCCCACGGGGTGCCGGCGTGCTTGAGCGACGACAACGGTGCCGCGCCGGTGCCGCCGTCGTGGCCCGAGATGAGGATCACGTCGGCGTGCGCTTTGGCCACGCCCGCGGCAATCGTGCCCACGCCCTGTTCGCTCACGAGCTTCACGTGGATACGCGCCTGATCATTGGCGCACTTGAGGTCGTAGATCAGCTGGGCCAGGTCTTCGATGGAATAGATGTCGTGGTGCGGCGGCGGCGAGATGAGGCCGACGCCGGGGGTTGAGTGGCGGGTCTTGGCGATCCACGGATAGACCTTGGTGCCCGGCAACTGTCCGCCCTCGCCGGGCTTGGCGCCCTGGGCCATCTTGATCTGCAGGTCGTCGGCGTTCACGAGGTAGCGGCTGGTGACGCCGAAGCGTCCGGACGCCACCTGCTTGATCGCGGAGCGGCGGTTGTTGCGGGGGTCTGAGGTGTCGAAACGGTCCTCATCTTCGCCGCCCTCACCGGTGTTGGACTTGCCACCAATGCGGTTCATGGCGACCGCCAGGGTGCTGTGCGCCTCTTCGGAGATTGATCCGTAGGACATCGCACCGGTGGAGAACCGCTTGATGATCGACGAGACGCCCTCGACCTCGTCAATGGGAATTGGCGCGACGCCCGGCACCAGTTCAAAGAGTCCGCGCAGGGTCACCTTCCCGCTCGCCTGCTCGTCGACCATGGCCGTGTACTGCTTGAAGATGTCGAATCGCTTCTCGCGCGTGGCGTGCTGCAGCTTTTGGACGGTCCGCGGGTTAAAGAGGTGCAGTTCGCCGTCGCGGCGCCACTGGTACTCACCGCGGCTGCGCAAGACCAACTGTTCGCTCACGGCGGGGCCAAACCCGTCGGCGTGCAGGTCGAGCACGCTGCGGGCAATGTGGTCAATCGTGACGCCGCCCAGGCGCGAGTGGAATCCCGGGAAGTAGCGGCTGAGCACCAGGTCCGAGACGCCGACGGCCTCGAAGAGTTGCGATCCGATGTAACCCGCGACGGTGCTCACGCCCATCTTGGACATGGTCTTGACGATGCCCTTGTTGAGCGCCTTGCCGTACTGGTAACGGGCCTCGAAATCACTTAAGTCAGTGAGTTCGCCGGACTCGACGAGAGCGTCGATTGACTCGTAGGCGAGATACGGACAGACCGCGGAGGCGCCGAAGCCAATGAGCAGCGCCAGGTGATGGACCTCGCGGGCGTCGCCAGTCTCAATGACCAGCGCGGCGCTCGTGCGCAGGTGCTCATCCACCAAACGGTGGTGCACCGCGCTCACTAAGAGCAAACTGGGAATCGCGGCCGCGACGTCGGTGGTATTGCGGTCCGAGAGGATCAGGATGTTAGCTCCGCTACGAACGCTCTCGACCGCCTCATCACAGACGCGATCAACGGCCTGGGTCAACGAGGCGCCCGCGAGCGGTCCGTCGACGACATCAAAGAGGCCATCAAGGACCGCGGTCTTAAAGCCAGTGACACGGTCGCTCTCTTCGATGTAGCGGATCTTGGCCAACTCTTGAACACTCAGGACCGGTGACGGCAGCACTATCTGATGACAGTGTCGGGCCGTCTCGGTGAGCAGATTGTCTTCGCCGCCAATCGCGACGCGCGTGGAGGTGACCAGTTCCTCGCGGATCGCGTCGAGCGGTGGATTAGTGACCTGGGCGAAGAGTTGCGTGAAGTAGTCAAAGAGCACGCGCGGTTGGTGCGAGAGCGCCGGCACCGTGGCGTCAGAGCCCATTGAACCAATGGGCTCTTCGCTCACTTGGGCCATGTGGCGGATGATAAGACGCAGGTCTTCGTCGCTGTAGCCGAAGCTCTTCTGCTGGCGTACGATCGAGGCGTGGCTCGGCGTGAGCATCGCCGGTGCTTCGATTTGGTCGAGCGACACTTGCTGCTCGTCAAGCCACTCGCCGTAGGGCGCGCGAGCGGCGAGGTCGCTCTTGAGCTCGCCGTCGTCGATGATGCGCCCTTGGGCAATGTCGACCAGGAACACGCGGCCGGGCTGCAGGCGTCCCTTGCGTTCGATGTTCGCCGGATCAACGGGCAGCACCCCGACTTCGCTGGCGAAGATCACCCGTTGATCCTTGGTCACCCAGTAGCGCGCCGGACGCAGTCCATTGCGGTCGAGCACCGCGCCCACGACTTGGCCGTCACAGAACGTGATCGATGCCGGGCCGTCCCAGGGTTCCATGAGGGCCGCGTGATAGCGATAGAAGTCGCGGCGTTCCGCGCTCATGAAGGTCGAGCGCTCCCACGCTTCGGGGATCATCATCAAGACCGCGTGCGGCAGTGACCGGCCCGACTGGACGAGCAATTCCACCACTTCATCGAAGCTCGCCGAGTCACTCATCGCCTCGGTCACGATCGGTGTGATGTCGCTGATGGGAAGGGGTAACGCGGCGCTGTGCAACGTGGTCTCGCGTGCCGTGATCCAGTTGCGATTTCCTCTCACGGTATTGATTTCACCGTTGTGCGCAATGTAGCGAAAGGGCTGGGCGAGGCTCCAGCGCGGCAGGGTATTGGTGGAGAACCGGCTGTGCACGACCGCGATGGCTGATGTGAGCCGCTCGTCACGCAGGTCGGTGAAGTATTGACGCAACTGGGGCGAGGTGAGCATGCCCTTGTAGATGAGCACCGTGCTCGAACACGAGGAGGCGTAGATGTCGATGGTGTGTTCAATGATTTTGCGCGCGCAGTAGAGCGCCCGCTCCAGGTCCACCGTTGGCGCCTCGTCTGACCTGACAATCAGTTGCTGCGTGAAGTGAGGTTCGCTGGCTCGAGAGCCAGGACCGAGCAGGCTCGAATCAACCGGTACGTTACGCCAGCCTGCCGAGACGAGCCCCACTCGCGCGAGCGTGCTGTCAATGGTGGACCTCGCGTACTCGAGGTCCAAATCTTTGGGGATCATCCAGTGGGCAATGCCGTACTGCCCGGCCTCGGGGACCGCGTCGCCAAACAGCGCGCGCATCAACGCGTCGGGCATCTGAACGAGCAAGCCCGCGCCGTCACCGGACTCGGGATCGGCACCCGTCGCACCACGGTGCTCTAAGTTCTCGAGGATCGTGAGCGCGTCGTACACCGTCGCGTGCGTGGCCCGGGCGGTCAGGTCCGCGACCATTCCCACGCCGCAGGCGTCGTGTTCAAAATTTGGATCGTAGAGTGAGTTCTTCATGGCGTGCCTTTATGGGGCGACGCTGACCCAACCCCAACTATACCTAATTTTGCTTGTCGATATGGCCCTACGCTGGATACGTGAAATCTGAGTCGCCGACGGCGCTGGTCGTGGGTGCCGGCATCATTGGGCTGACCAGTGCGTTTCGATTGGCACAGTCCGGTCATTCGGTCACCATTTTTGACCCGACGCCAGCTCGTGGCGCCACGTGGGCGGCCGCAGGCATGTTAGCGCCCACCGCAGAGACGTCGCCCGGAGAAGAAAGCAACTACGCGCTGCAGAGTGGCGCAATCTCGATGTGGCACGACCTGTCCGACGAGCTATTCGCCCTGACCGGATCGCGGGTCAGCATTCACGAGACGGGGACGTTGTTGGTGGGTTGGGACGCCAGCGATCGGCGCCTGGTTGATCAGGCTGCGCACGTGGCGTCCGGTTTCGGCGCGGCGTGTCACGACGTCAATCGAGGGGGTTCACCGGAGTTCTTCACCGCGCTGTCGGCACGTATTACGCAAGGTCTCTTCATGCCCGATGACGCGTGGGTCGATCCCGACCAGGCCGTGGACATTCTCTTGCGCGCGCTCGAGGTCCTCGGGGTCCGCGTCGTAACAGAAAAGGTTCATAGTATTAGCGGTGACGCGGCGGGCGTCCACGCATCAACCGCGACGGGCAGTTTTAGCGCGTCCAAGGGCATCCTCGCGACGGGCGCACTCAACGTGCCGGGCGGCGCCGTCACCTCAGGCGTCCACGTCGTGCGCCCCGTGCACGGGGTGACGATGCGGGTCAACGGCGTCGATCGCAGCTCATTGCCGACGGTGCGAGCTTTCGTGCGGGGTCGTAACTTCTACATGGTCAGTCGACCCGGCGGTTACTGCGTCCTCGGGGCGACCGCCGAAGAGCGCTCCGGCCTTTCAGTCCAGGTCGGTGAGGTCCAGCGACTGCTGCGCGACGCACTCGACATCGTGCCGTCATTAGAGACTGCGACGATTGTCGAAAATAGGTTCGGCTTGAGGCCCGCGAGCGATGACCTGCGCCCCTTCTTCGAGGTCTTGCCCCGAGGCGGTTGGGCCTGGTCCTCCGGTCACTACCGACACGGCGTCACGCTGGCGCCGTTGGCCGCGCAGTGGGCGCTCAACTTTGTTGAGGGGGCCGCATGATACGAGTGAACGGCATCGAACATGATGGGGCGTTTGACTCGCTGACCGCAATGATGAATGACATGGCCATTGAACCGAAGGGGGTTGCAGTCGCGATCAACGGCGAAGTCATTCGTCGCGGCGAGTGGTCTACAACGTCACTTCACGACGGTGACGTAATCGAAATTGTCAATGCTGTCGCGGGCGGCTGAACGAAGGAGAGAGCATGACCGTTGATGAACTCATACAAGAACTCGACGAACGAATACATCAGGCATTGATCGCCAAGGCAACGGGTGAAACCATTCTTCACCTGTGCGAGGCGCGAGCGTGGTTGACGAATCCCGAGCAGACCCACGGTTCCTTCCAGCAAAGCTAAGGGCCTCGAAGCGACTAAGATTTTCCCTTCGCGGGCTGTGGCTTAGTTTGGTCTAGAGCGCTCGGCTGGGGGCCGAGAGATCGGGAGTTCAAATCTCCCCAGCCCGACCACGGCGTGTTCACACACGTTCTCTAGTGTTCGTCGTCACTGAAAATTCGGACGCACCCGTGTCACGCGTGGTGGGGTTCAACTTCTTTGAGCAGGCCCCGGAGGAC
>JBEKQN010000050.1:0-13368 GCA_049519675.1 Acidimicrobiales bacterium
TTAAATGTTGCGAAACTCTAAAAGCGCTTATTTATTGGCTTTTAGTCGCAACAGCTGTCGCGCCAGCCGCACGAGGAGCAGCGGAAGTGCGCGTGCTCGGGCGTGAGCGTAGAGCCGCAGAGCGGGCACTCGTCAAAGATGGCGAAGCGGTTGGCGCACTCGACGTTCACCGGCGACGTCGACACGTGAGACGCGGGGAGATCCGGAGACATTTTCTAATTCTTCACCGTGGCGCGAGTGAAGGCAGCGATGGGTGACCTCACCTGAATTATCAGCAATATGGCCTAAAGTGATGCCAAGAAATAAACACGTACGAGGCAGGTTCGATGCGCATAGGAGTTCTGACTGCAGGTGGCGACGCTCCCGGGCTTAACGCGGCCATTCGCAGCATTGGTCATATGGCCTTTCGCGACGGCCACGAGCTCATTGGCATCGAGAACGGCTGGGCCGGTCTGGCCCACGACTTCGCCGGCCGCGAGCTCACCGCGAACGACCTCACGGGTATTGTCGGCCAGGGCGGCACCCTGCTCGGCACCGCGCGCTACGACCTTGATAGCCCCGAAGGCGGGCGCCTGCACGTGTTAAAGGCGATCGACGAACACCTCGATGCGCTCGTGGCCATCGGCGGCGACGGCACCCAGCGCATTTCCTACTGGCTGGCCGAACGAGGGGCGCCCGTGGTGGGCGTGCCCAAGACGCTCGACAATGACCTCATCGGCACCGACTACTGCATTGGCTTTGACACCGCCGTCAGCATCGTGGCCGAGTCACTCGACCGGCTGTACACGACCGCGGCCTCGCACCACCGCGTCATGATTGTCGAAACCATGGGCCGCGCGACGGGATGGGTGGCCGCCATGGGAGGACTCGCTGGCGGGGCCGACCTCATCGTCATTCCCGAATTCCCCATGACCATGGACGAGATCATTGCCCACCTCGTCAAGCGGCGCAGTTCCAGGAGTGCCTTTTCCATCGTCGTCGTCGCCGAAGGCATCAACCTCGGCACCGTGGGTGGCGTTGAGTCGAGCGACATCACGAGCGAAGGTATCGGCGGCGTGCGACTGGCGACGCGCGGCGTGGGCCACTTCGTGGCGTCCAAGATTGATGAGTACGGCGGATTCGAAGTGCGCACGACCGTGCTCGGGCACCTTCAGCGCGGCGGCAGTCCCACCGCGTACGACCGCATTTGGGCGACTCGCGTGGGTGCCTGCGCCTACGACGCGGTGGTCGCCGGCAAGTTTGGCGTGATCCCCCTCGTTCGAGGCGGCGATGTCACGCTCGAACCGCTGTCGACCGTCGCCACGGGCCAGCGCCACGTGCCGCGCGAACTCTACGAACTTTGCGCCGCGTTCTTCTAGGGCTTCAGTTGACCTAAGCGGTAGTGCGTTCGGCAGAGCACTTGATAGTGCACCACGCCTTCGTGCACGTTGCCGAAGAAGAATTGATCGCCCTCGCGCGCCACGACCCCATCCACCACGCGAGCATTGCAGCGGCCCTTGCGCCCGCACCAACACGAGGACGTCAGCGGCAGTTCGTGGGCCCAGTCGGCGATTGAGAACAAACGGGCCGAACCAGGAAAAATGTTGAGCAGGAAATCTGCCGACAGTCCGAAAGCGTGCACGTCAATCCCGTGATCGTCCACCAGGCGGGCCAGTGCGTCAATCTGCTCCACACTGGCAAACTGCACCTCATCAATGACAAGAATCTTGACCTTGTCGTGGAAGAGCTTTTCGATCGGTACCCGCAGGTCACTCTGGGGCGACACCGCCTCGGCTTCGGCTTCGATGCCGATGCGACTCGTGACCATGCCCTCTGCGCTGCGGTCCCCGAAGGTCCACAGGGCCACGTCGCTGCGGCCCTCGCGCAATTGCCAACAGAGCTGCAGGGCCAGCGTGGACTTACCCGCAGCCATTGTCCCGTAGGTGAAAGTCAGTTCTGCCATTGGCCTCTCGGATCGCGTTGCGCAGAGTAACGATACTTGTACGCTCGCCGTATCGGTAGATTGGCCCGATGGACTACAACGTGCGCGCCATTGCCTACATCCGTAACGACCGCAGCGAAGCGATTGACGACAACTGGGATGACGTTGTCAGCACCGTGGAGCTTGCGCAGGACGTGCCCGACGAAGCGATGCAGGGCCTGGCCGACTTTTCGCACGTGGAGATCGTCTTCTTCGCCGATTGGGCCGAGGACGTGCCGCCCGGCCCGTGGCACCGACACCCACGTGGCAATCAGGAGTGGCCCGACGTCGGCGTGTTCGCGCAAAGAAACAAGGATCGTCCGAACCGAATTCTCCTAACCACGGTCGCCATCGACTCCATCGGCGAGCGGTCCTTTACCGCACGGGGTCTTGACGGGATTGATGGCACGCCGGTGCTCGATATCAAGCCAGTATTTCGCTGGAGCGTGCCCCGCGGCGACCTGCGAGTTGCGCCCTGGAGTGAAGCACTTGGCGAAAACTACTTCTAATTGCATTCGCGGCGCGCAGCGCGCACGAACAAATTGAAGGTTCGATTGGGGGTAGTTTGGACCCCACTATGACCGATACAACGTCGCGGCCCATCACGCTCGAACTGATCGACGTCACGGTGCGCTTCGGCGGGTTGCTCGCGCTCAACGAAGTCTCTTTTCGCGTGTACGAGAACGAAATCGTGGGACTGATTGGTCCTAACGGTGCGGGCAAGACCACCGCGTTCAACGTGGCCTGCGGCTTTCAAAAGCCCACGTCGGGTTCCGTTCAATTTCCCGCGTCGGGCCACGGCGCACTGCGCCCGTCGCAGTTGGCGAAGGCCGGCGTGGCGCGCACCTTGCAGGGCGTCGGGCTCTTCCCCCACCTCACTGTGCTCGAAAACGTGATGGCGGGGGCCCAAAGTCGCTTCGGAGATGGACTGTTCACGTCATTTCTGGGCCTACCCAATGGTCTGCGCACCGAGAGAGCCCTTCGTGAAGAGGCGCTCGGCGAGCTCGAGCGCCTCGGTATCGCCAAATTCGCGGCGGCCATGCCGGGCGGCATACCTTACGGGATTGCCAAGAAGGTCGCGCTCGCGCGCGCCCTCATGGCCCACCCTACGCTGCTGATGCTCGACGAACCGGCGTCGGGCCTCGACGAGAACGAACTCGAAGAATTCGCCCATCTCATCACCGAGCTTCGAGCATCAATGAGCGTGCTCTTGGTCGAGCACAACATGGACTTCGTCATGCCACTCGTCCACCAACTCGTCGTGCTCAACTTCGGGCAAGTCATCGCCACCGGCGCACCGAACGACATCAGTACCAATCCCGACGTGTTAGCCGCCTACTTAGGGGTCGAGGAATGATTCGCATCGAGAACCTCAGCGTCAACTACGGCGCCGTACGGGCGCTGCGCGACGTGAGCCTGGAGGCGTCACCGGGGCGCGTGACGGCAGTGCTGGGCGCCAATGGGGCTGGCAAGACCACGTTGCTACGCACCATTTCGGGACTGGTCAAACCCAAGAGCGGCAGCATTGTGTTCGGCGAACATTCGCTCATTGGTCTGGCGACCGAAAACATTGCCCGACTTGGTGTGGCCCACGTGCCTGAGGGCCGCGGGGTCATTGGCGAACTGACGGTCGAGGAAAACTTGCGCCTGGGCGCATTAGCGAGCAAGGTCAACATTTCCGAGGGCCTCGAAGCCCAGTACGCGCAGTTCCCCGCCCTCGGTGATCGGCGCAAGAAGTACTGCGCGACCCTCTCGGGCGGTGAGCGACAGATGCTGGCCATGGCCCGCGCGCTGATAGCTCAGCCCGAAGTGCTGCTGCTTGATGAGCCATCACTGGGTCTGGCGCCCCAGGTCACGTCAGAGCTGATGAAGTCAATTCTTCGACTCTGCGAGTCCAAGAACCTCACCGTCATCCTGGTCGAGCAGAACGCCAAGAGCGCACTGCGTATTGCCCACACCGCGGTGGTGTTGTACTTGGGCACCGTGGTAGCGAGCGACGACGCCCACAAGGTCGCCAACGACGAAGACCTGCGCCGCTATTACTTGGGGCTGGTGCAGTAGTGACGAATTTTCTCGCGTCACCATTCATGCACAACGTCTTTGCGGGTCTGGCCCAGGGCCTCCTCTACTCACTGTTGGCGCTCAGTCTCGTGATCATCTGGCAGTCAACGCACGTGCTCAACTTCGCCCAGGGCGCCATGGCCATGTTCGCGACCTACGTTGGCATGACCGAGATCGAACACGGCGTGAATTATTGGTGGTGCGTCATCATTTCGGTCACGGTCGGCGTGCTCTTTGGCGGACTCGCCGAACGGGTGCTCATTCGACCGCTCTACGGCAAACCGGAGATCAACGCCATCGTCGTCATGGTCGGCTTCCTAGGGCTCATCGAAGCGTTTGTCGCCGGAATCTGGACCGGCGTCACCCGAAACATCCCGCCGCCGTTTTCCCAGATCTTCTTTCAGGCGCACGGTCAAGTCATCTTGCTCTCGCCATTTGTGATATTCCAGTTTGTGCTCGCGATCAGCATCATGCTGATCGCCGCGGCCATATTCCGCTTCACCAAACTCGGGCTGCAGTTGCGCGCATCCGCGCTTGCTCCCGAGGTGGCTCGCCTGCTCGGCGTGCGGGTCAGCCGAATGCTCACCATTGGCTGGATGTTCTCGGCCGGCGTCGGCGCAGTGGCCGCGGTCATCATCGCGTCGGGCAACTTCGGGCTGTATCCCACCAACATGAACGGCATCTTTGTCGCGGGCTTCATCGCGGCGGTCGTTGGCGGCCTCGACTCGCCCCTGGGGGCCATCGCCGGTGGTCTGCTTATTGGACTGACCGAGCAGTTCATCCTCTCGTACTGGTCGGCAAATTTCGCGTCGCTCGGCGGCATCATCATCCTGGTCCTAGCGCTCATGATCCGCCCGCAGGGCATCTTCACCAAGAACGTCGAGCGGAGGGTCTAGTGGACTGGATTCGCTCGTTACGCTCCCAGGACACCACGCACTCACGGTTCTTAGTCGTGCTCTCACTTACGGTCCTGGTGCTGCTCATCACGATCTTCTTGCCACCCGTCGCCGACTCACAACTGGCCGAGGGCGCCGCGATCGCCATTGTCATCCTGGGACTGAGTTGGTTGATTGGCTGGAGTGGCCAAATCTCGCTCGGTAACTCCGGATTCATGGCCGTAGGCGCCTACGCCGCGTCGATTTGGGCCCAGCATCACGCCACCACACCGCTCGTCTTCACCTTCTTTCTCGCCATCGTGATGGGCAGCCTCAGCGGGCTCATCATTGCGATCCCCTCGACGCGCCTCAAAGGTCCATATCTTGCCGGCATGACCCTGGCCTTTTCAGCCGCCATTTCGCCCATCGCCCAGAATTTCACCTCGGTTACCGGGGGTGAAAACGGTCAGTTCCTCAACGAACTCGCGACGCCGAAGTGGTTCCTGCACCTCTTCCACGGACAAAACGCCGCCATCAACGCCAACGCCCAGTGGAGCTGCGACATCGCCATCGTGGTCGCGGGTGTGGCCTTCTTCTTCATGGCCAACCTCTTTCACAGTCGCACTGGTCGAGCCATGCGCCTCATTCGTGACAACGACGTGGCGGCCGAACTCGTGGGTATCAATCTCACGCTCACTCGGAGCGTGGCGTTCATGATCGCGGCGGGCTTTGCCGGGCTGGGCGGCGCCCTCTACACGATCCTCAACGCCACCGTCAACCCCTCCACATTCCCGCTCACGTTGTCCATCACGCTGCTCACCTTGATGGTGCTCGGCGGGATCGGAACCTTGAGCGGCGCCGTGATCGGCGGCATCATCTACTCCTTTAGCTCCAACCTCGTCGACCACATAAATGCCCTGACCGGGGTGAATCCCGATTCCAACTTGGGCGCCAACATGCAGGGAATTATCTTTGGCGCCCTGCTCATTCTCACGATGCTCTTCGCGCCCAGAGGTATTGCCGGGCTGTGGGGACCGCTTCGGCGGCTAAAAAAGCCCCACAGGCGACTGGTAACAAACCAAGAGGTGAAGTAGGTTACCTGTCAGTATTCAAACAGGGGGGTACCAATGTCCAAACGTCGCGTTCGACGTACCATCACGTTGTTAACAGCTTCAACACTCGCACTCGGTATAGCTTCATCAGGCGTACTGCTCAGTAGCGCGGGTGCCTCATCATCAACACCCGGCGTCACGTCGAACAGCATCACCATCGGCGCGTCCGTCCCGCTCTCGGGGATTGCCTCGAGTTATGCGCCAGTTTCGGCGGCCGCGAATGCCGTCTTTAAGTGGATTGACAGCAAGGGTGGCGTCAACGGACGCAAGATCAAGTACATCCGTCTCGACGACTGCTACGACCTCGCCGCCGTTGACGCCAGCTGCACGGCCGGCGCGAGCACCACGACACTCAGTGTGAACAAGGTGCTGGTCGCTCAAGACCACGTTTTTGCCACCGTGGGCTCGCTGGGCACCCAGGCCGAAGAAAGCGTCATGAACTACTTGAAGGGCAATGGAGTGCCCCAGTTGTTCGTCGCGTCGGGCTCGATTGCCTGGAACAATCCGAAGAAGTACCCGGATCTATTCGGTTATCAGCCCAGTTACGTCATGGAGGGCAAGATTTTCGCCCGTTACATCAAGACCAACGATGCCGGCCAGACCGTTGGCTTCATTGGCCAGGGTGACGACTTCGGCGCGGACGGCTATCTCGGTCTGGTTGACGGTGGGGCCACCATTGCCTCACAGAACCACCTCACCTATAACCCGGCGGACGCCATAACGGGGGCCACCAGCGACGTGCAAGCCGACGTCGCGACCCTGCAAGCCAACAAGGTCCAAGTGGTCGTTCTCGACTCGGTACCGGGCTTCACGACCGGGATTTTGGAAATCGCCCACGCGTTGGGGTACACGCCAAAGTGGATCATTTCCTCGGTGGGTTCTGACCCGACCTTGGTCAACACGGTCTTAGAAGACGGCGCGACCTCGCTCGACTACTTCCCGGCCACGAACAGCAACGCGAACCCGTGGGTTCCGTGGCTGCGCAAGGTCCTCGAAGCCGACCCGACCGACTTCCCCGGTTTCAGCGCCAGTTCAGTGATTTCGGGCAACGACATCTACGGGGCCGGCTACGCCGTGGCCTTTGCCGAAACGTTGAAGGCGGAGGGCAAGGACGTGACTCGAGGGGGATTTGTCAAGACGCTTGAAAGGACAACGCTCGCCACGCCTTCGATTGAGCCGTTGCGCTATTCGGGTGGAAATCACCAGGGTCTGACCGGTGGTGCCATTGCGGGAGTCGTGCCCAACGGCACGAACGCGCCGCAGTACGCGCTACCCACGAAGACCATCTTCACGACGACAGACGCGGCCAACGCACCACTCACGGTGGTGCCCAAGCCGATTGTTCAACAGATCCCGGCGTGGTTGAAGTAATTTCCTAGTCCGAGCAAAAACCCCCACCGAGAGATCGGTGGGGGTTTTTGTTTGGGGCAGTACGCGCAAGTACGTCAGCCCAACTGTTGATACCAGCGACTCACTTCATCGCGCGCGGGACAGGTTGCCGGCCCCAGCACGCCAATCGACATCGCCGCCGCCGCGTTGGCCCTTTGAGCCGCCTCCTGGACATCGGTGCCTCGCGCGAGCTCACTGAGGAATACGCCATCATGGATGTCGCCGGCGCCGTTGGTGTCACGTACGTCCACCGTGAAACCACCACTGTGCACCAATTCGACTCCCTTTTCGGCCACGACACAGCCCCGCGCGCCGTCGCGCACAACAACGCCGCGTCGACCCGTGAGCGCCAACAGCGCCGACGCCGACTCATCGATCGATTCCTTGCCAGATAGTTGCACCGCCTCGCCGGCACTACACAGCAGCCAGTCCACTCGAGCGAGCACTCGCGACAATATCTCCGGATCAATATCGAGCACCCTCGGCCCTGGGTCGAGGGCTACCACGACGTCACCGGCGAGCGACGCCACCCACGGCTCGATCACCGCACCCAGCGCCGGATAGACGAAGTTGTAGCCCGACAAAAACACGTAGTCACCGGACGCGACGTGAAGACCCGCCAAGTCCGACGCTCGCAATGTCCCTTCCGCTCCCGGAGCGGTCACGAACGTACGCTCCCCCGATTCGTCAACAATCACGAGACAGAAGCCAATGTCGCTCTTTTCGTTCGCGGCGACGGGAATGGCAATGTTCTCCTTGGTCAACTCTGCTCGGGCGAGGTCCGAGAAGGGGCCGCACCCCAGGCGTCCGACGTAGACCGCGTTCATGCCGTGGCGGGTGACGGCACTCATGGAATTAAAGCCCCCACCGGGCGTGACGAGGTACTGCGACGAAAGAGCGTCACCGCCGCGACGCGGTAACGACTCGACTTGCATCACGATGTCGATCATGACCGTGTCGAGACAGAAATAGCGCGACGTCGTTCCCATGACCACTTACCTTACCGAGAGAGACTTCGAGTCCTCCCTGGATAACGATTTGGCTCAGACACGGCACCGCATCCGAAACCGAATCGGTCTCATGCAATTCCCGCCACCGTCGAAGGGTCATCCAACGTCAACGCGCTGCGCACGAGGAGGACCGCAAATGCCCCGCTCGTGAGCACTTGGGTGAAGAAGAGCACGTGGAGTGCACCAGAGATCGTGAGGACCGCGAGCACGAAGCCCACCAGCTCTGCCGCCAACAGCGCGCCATCCAACCTCCGTCGCAAGAGTCGGTACATCCACACCGATGCGATCATCTGGAATATGACGAGCGCGGCACCAAACACGATGTGCAGGTCACGTAACACCGAGTTGAGTGAATATGAGTAGGTACTGGCCAGCGTGAGAATAAGCAGCCAGGCGTAGCAGCGAAGCAGTTGGCGAAACTGTTGCAGTGAATCGCCCTCTCCTACAAAGAGGCGCGCCGCGAGAAAACTGAGCAGCATCGGAAATCCCAGGGACAAGGTGTACGGCGCGAACGTCTTGAGGTGAATGCCGTAATTGCTCATTCCGCCCTCGTCCGACTTGAGAACGAAGCCGGGGTGAAGTGCGACGCAGAGCGCCAAGAAAAACGCGAGCAACAACTGACCGTAGGTTACGAACGCCACGGCGCGACTCTTCATCGGCCCATTGTAAGGTTGCGCTCCTCTGGAGATCTTGTGAACCAACAACGCGAGCAGCGACTATGAGCACGTAACATCGTGGCTACTTCACGGATGAAACGGCGAGCGCTCGTTCGAAGTCGGCGATCAAATCCTCTTTTGCTTCAATCCCGGTTGACAGGCGTATCAAACCGGCATCAACACCGTCATTCACTTGTGATTGATACTGGCGCTGATCACTCCACATCGCGGCGGGTCGCGTGGCCAGAGAATGCACCGAGCCGAGACTTGGCGCTCGTGTCGGCAGTCGCAACGCGTCCAAGATCCTGTCGGCCCGAGCCGCTCCCCCGGTCGGCGTGAAGGACAGCAGTCCCCCGTAGCCCGACATCTGAGACTTGGCGAGATCGTGCTGCGGATGCGTGTCGAGACCCGGGTAGAACACCTCACTGACCTCAGGATGTGACGTGAGCACCGAGGCCAGTGCCATGGCGTTCTCGTTATGCCTACTGATACGAACGTCAAGCGTTCGTATGCCGCGCAGCAGCAACCACGCATCGATCGGACCCAGTACCGAACCGAGTGTCAAATGGGTACGCCAGATTTGTTCCATCACGTCACCTCGTCCTGCGATGACACCGGCGGATACGTCCGAGTGGCCGCTCAAATACTTTGTGGCGCTGTGCCACACGAGGTCAGCACCCAAATCGATCGGGCGCTGGTTGATGGGCGTCGCCACTGTGTTGTCGACGACAACGATCGCGTCACCGCGATGGGCAATATCGGAGAAGGCCCGGATATCGGTGATGCCCAACAAGGGATTGCTGGGCGTCTCTAGCAACACCATTCGAGTTTCTGGCCGCATTGCCCCTTCGAGCGAGTGCGCGTCAATTTGATCGACGAACGTGGATGTAATCCCGTAGCGCGCCATCAGATTGGTGATGAGGTTGGTCGTGCCGGGATAGGTCGTGCGTTGAATGATGGCGTGATCACCCTGACTGAGCAGACTGAGAGCCAAGGTCGAGATCGCTCCCATGCCGCTTGCGGTCACGAGTGCCCGGTCGGCACCTTCTAATTGCGCAATGACTTCAGCGACCTGGGTGTGATTTGGATTTCCGTACCTCGTATAAAACTCGTCGGAGAAACTTCTCGTGGCGGCGTCGAGAAACTCCTCATTCGACGACGCGGCGAAGGTGGTTGCTTGGTAGATAGGTGCAACGACGGCGCCCCCGCGAGATTCGACGTCACCGTGAATCGCTTTCGTGCCGGGCAGGTCGTCAAATTCTTCGCTCATTGTTCCAAAGTCTTGACGATAGAAGCACACTCGTCAAATGCCCAGGAGTCCGCTGGAATGAATCGTGACGCCATTCCATTGTTTTGAGATTGGTACGCGATTCACGACTGACGCGAGAGCCGTCACTGAGAGAAGGCTCGTCCGATGATATGTTTCGGGAAAACGACGACTTCGAGAATTGAGTAACTCTTCGAAAGGGAGTGAATTTGTTCATGCCGCACCATTCGAAGTTGCTTATCGTTTTTCTGTCGATCGCGATTGTTGGCGCAGCTTCCACCTATTCCTTCGCGGCCCCTCTCACGCCAAGAGTCTTGTGGGGCAACGCCTCAGAAGTTCGAGGAGTGCCGAAACATAACTACCTCTTCGGATCGGATCTTTTTGCCGTCTCCTGCGCCTCAGCCGGTAATTGCAGCGCGGGCGGCAATTACGCGCTGAGTGCGAGACTAAGCCAAGCCTTCGTGGTGAACGAAACAAATGGCACGTGGGGCAAGGCCCAAACGGTACCGGGATTCACACGACGTGACGCGAGCGAGAACACGCAGGTGTACGTGATGTCGTGTCCGTCCAATGGAGATTGCAGCGCCGCCGGAATTTACGCGGTGAAAAATAACAGTCCGTTGATCTTCGTCGTGGACGAGAAGAACGGAACGTGGGGACACGCCATCGAGGTCCCTGGTTCCGCCCGTCTGGATGCGGGCGGCGGCGGGTTCATTACGTCGATCTCGTGCCCTTCGGCGGGAAACTGCAGCGCTGGCGGCATCTTGCCCGTCGCGTTTTCCACAACTATCTCGGGGGCCTTCGTAGTGAACGAAACCAATGGCGTGTGGGGTACGGCGATGGAGCTCTCCGGGCCGCGGTCGTTTAACCACAACGGCGCAGGGATCGATTCAATATCCTGTGCGTCCGCGGGAAACTGCAGCGCTGGTGGCACATTCCCGAAGGGCGCGCACGGTGGCGCACCGAGTTTCGTGGTGAACGAAACGGATGGCGTGTGGGGCAAAGTGCACGCGATACCGGGGCTCAACTCGCTCAACGTTGGTGGTAGTTCAGAATTTCGATCGGTCTCGTGTGGCGCACCAGGCAATTGCAGCGCCGTCGGTCAATACCAACAAATATCTGGCGTCACTCGGGCGTACATTGTGAGCGAGGTAAAAGGAGTGTGGGGCGCTGCATTCAGGGTGCCCGGGCTGTCAAAATTGAACGGACCACACATGTCTTCGCTGACAACAATTTCGTGTGCGTCGAGTGGCAATTGCACCGCCGGGGGCTATTACGGCAACGGTGATCACCAGATCGCGTTCATCGTTAGTGAGAAAGATGGAACTTGGGGTACCGCAAGTGCCGTCACTGGTTTGGCGGCTCTCAATGCGGGTCACACTTCCTACATGCAGATCATTTCGTGTGCCTCTGTTGGAAATTGTGGCGCAAGCGGAATGTACAGTGATGCGTCCGGTAACGCGCAGTCCTTCCTGGTGAATGAAACAAACGGTACGTGGGGACCAGCGCAGACTATTACAGGTTTGACAAAAATAAAAGCGAAAAGCGCCTACGTGCTGTCACTTTCGTGCGGTGGCCCAATCAGTTGCAGCGCGGTTGGGGGCTTTTCGGCCCCCGACAACAACGCCGCGCTGATTGTGAGTACGAAGCCCCACAAGTAAACGTCGGCGGGGTTACTAGACAAGGCCCTGCGAAACACCACACCATATTTAAAGGCTCAAATCTCGCCGCCCGCTCCTGCTGTTTCGGCCCGGGTTCTCATGTGCTCGATTGCTGACGCGTAGCTGACCAGATTCGTAGACATACGTCCCATGCTTAAAGTTGGCTCGGATCTGTGGGGCTCGTCTGACATCAGCGGTAGATCTGTCTGGGTCTAACCTCGCAGAAGAACGAGACGAGCGCTTTCCGGCCCTTAACCGCCGAGCGTGACGTCCTGGTCTTGGTACCACGCCAGTGCCTCGTGGAACTGGTCAATTGAAAAGTCCGGCCACAGTTCGTCAACCACGTAAAAGTCGGCGTAGATCGATTGAATGGGCAAGAAGCCACTGAGTCGCCGACCGCCGCCCCAGCGCACGATGAGGTCGATCCTCGAGATATCTGCGGAGGCGATGCCGTCGGCGACGTTGTCGCGCACATTCCCATCGCCGTTCTTGAGGGCGTGGTTAAGATCCCAATTCCAGCCGTAGTTCACGAGGAAGTTGACTTTGATGCGGCCCTCGCCGATTCGGGTCCGCTGCGTGTAGCGCAAGAGTTCCTTGGGAAAGTACACCGACTGGGTGTTGCCTACGACGAGCAGGTCCGCGTCCCTCTTCTCTAACTCAGCCACGGCCTCTACGCAGGCGATTCGAAAAGCTTCGATCTGAGCGGCAGGACGTTTCGTGTTGTCGACGGTGAAGCCGTAGAAAGTAATCTCAGGGATGCCTAACGCCAGACATGCTTTGTACACCTCTAAACCAGGCTGCAATCCGAAGTGATAGCCGCCCTGTTTTTCGTAACCCTGGTCCTGCGCCCAGCGCCGATTCCCGTCAGGGATGATGCCGACGTGCTGGGGAAGCCGCTTAGCTTTCGCCATCACAGGCGCTCTCCGCCGCAACATTTCTCATAGTCATGCGATTGTACGGCACAACTTCTTATAACCGTTGACCGGAAAACGGGATCAGCGTCAATCAGTGCCCCCGGTAGGATTCGAACCTACGCACACGGTTTAGGAAACTGTGCATCTATTGGGTCATTTCATTTACCTCGTAAGGGCTTTGGCCACGAATCATTGAACACTGTACCGTCACTAACCGCCAGTAACCGCCGCTAAATGGTCGTTATCCGCGGGGCAGTTACGGGGCAAACTCACAAGAGAGATCAGCAGACGGACGCATCGTGGAGCAACAGCGCCAAACGGGCCTGCCCTACGACTACTTCCTGCGTCGGATATATTTTCCGACCGCCGGCACGCTCAATTGTGCAGAAAAGCGTATTCATGACGCTCCGATCGCCTTCGGCCACTCACGCGAGAGGACGACAGCCGGGCCGCCTCGAGTTCC
>JBEKQN010000051.1:0-21364 GCA_049519675.1 Acidimicrobiales bacterium
CGACGACATTACCCTCGAGCTATCGCTCATCCGGCCCCCCTATTTTGGTCCCGTGAGACGTGTTGCGATGAGCGACCACCGCTCAACGTGGCAGGATAATACATCACTCGCTGGCTGTCATTGACAGAATTCTCCAAAATGTTGGATGCCGAATAAAAGACAACGACGGGCCGATCTATTCGGTTCGGACCTGCCGAACGGACTCGGAATTTCTTCATCGCCCCAGCGTCGTCCCACGACACTATTTCTCCTTGAGCGATGATCGGTGGAAGACAATTCTTTATGTGGAATTGGAAGAGATCTTCTCGCGCACGATGTTCGTCGCTCGTGTCGCGCTTTGGGAACTTAAGTAGTATCGGCGGCGAACCCGCGAGTTTGTCCCATCAAAGTTGAGGAGATGACATGACGTCTTTAACCCCTGGTCGCCTTACTTACAAGGACCTCCTCGAACTCATTCGCCGCGGCGATGTCGACACCGTGATCCTCGCGATCACCGACATGCAGGGTCGGCTGCAGGGAAAACGTATGGATGCGTCCTTTTTCGCCGACGATATTGGCGACGCGGCAATTGACGGCTGCAGTTACCTGCTCGCATCGGACGTGGACATGCATACCGTGGACGGTTTTGCTCTGACCTCCTGGGACCGCGGGTACGGCGACCTCGCCTTCAAGGCCGATTTCACCACCATTCGCCACGTCCCCTGGCACGAAAAATCAGTCATTATCTTCGCGGACGTAGAAACCATGCATGAAGAACCAGTCGCGCCGTCACCCCGTCAGATCCTCCAGCAGCAGGTCGCCCGTCTCGCCGAACGCGGCTGGTACGGTCTCACCGGCACGGAACTCGAGTTCATCGTCTTTGACGACTCCTACGAGCAAGCGTGGAAGTCGGGCTACCGGGACCTGACGCCGGTCAACCTCTATAACGTGGACTATTCATTGCAGGGCACCGCGCGTATCGAGCCGTTACTCGGTCGCATCCGTCGCTCGATGCGCGGCGCGGGCATGGTGGTGGAATCGGCCAAGGGTGAGTGCAACTTCGGCCAGCACGAGGTGGCCTTTAAGTACAACACGCTGGTTGACAAGTGCGACGAGCACGGACTCTTCAAATTGGGAGCCAAGGAGATAGCGGCCCAGGAGGGGTGCAGCCTCACGTTCATGGCGAAGTTCGACCAGCGCGAGGGCAACTCCTGTCACATTCATCTCTCACTGCGTGACGAGAACGATTCACCGGTCTTTGCCGGCGACGGGGAGCACGGATTTTCGCCCGTCTTCGAGCACTTCCTCGCCGGTCAGTTGGCTTACTCGCGCGAACTGTCGCTCTTCCTCGCGCCCAACATCAACAGTTACAAGCGATTTGTCGCGGGATCTTTTGCGCCCACGGCGATGCTATGGGGACTCGACAATCGCACCTGCGCCTTTCGAGTGGTGGGCCACGGTCCATCAATCCGTCTGGAATGTCGCACGCCGGGAGGGGACGTCAATCAGTACTTGGCGGTTGCGGCCCTCGTCGCGGCCGGGCTGCGGGGCGTCGAAGAGTCGCTCCCATTGGCGCCGGCGTTCGAGGGCAACGCCTACGTCGCCGAAGCGCCGCGAGTGCCCACCACGCTCAAAGAGGCACTGGGTCTCTTTAACGAGAGCGCTGTTGCCCGCGACGCCTTCAGCGATGAGGTGGTGGACCACTACGTGCACGCGGCCCAGATAGAAGTCGACGCCTTCGACGCAGCCGTCACCGACTGGGAGCGCTATCGAGGGTTCGAACGCCTATGACCAACGCGCTGTCAATTATCAACCCCGCGACCGAGCAGGTAGCGGCCTCGGTGGACATGCT
This sequence comes from Acidimicrobiales bacterium, assembly GCA_049519675.1. GTDB lineage: Bacteria > Actinomycetota > Acidimicrobiia > Acidimicrobiales > RAAP-2 > RAAP-2. The sequence continues at coordinate 1,832 of JBEKQN010000051.1, forward strand.
CAGCCTCGAGGAGGCCGATCGAGCGATTGAACGATCCCACGCGGCGTCGTCCGCGTGGCGCGCGGTCACTCCGGCAGACCGTGCGCGACTGCTTCGCCGATTTTCCGAAACGGTGGACTCACACCTAGAAGAACTGGCCCAATTAGAGGTCGCCAATTCGGGCCACACCATTTCGAACGCCCGCTGGGAAGCGGGCAACGTGCGTGACGTGCTGGCCTACTATTCCGGCGCTCCGGAACGTCACGCCGGCAAGCAGATTCCCGTCGCGGGCGGCGTCGATCTCACCTTCTACGAACCGCTTGGTGTCGTGGGCATCATCGCACCCTGGAACTTTCCGATGCCCATCGCCGGTTGGGGGCTCGGTCCGGCGCTGGCCGCCGGAAACACCGTGGTCTTGAAGCCGGCCACGCTGACCCCGCTCACCGCGGTGCGATTGGCGCAGCTAGGTCTTGACGCCGGCCTTCCCGAAGGCGTCTTCCAGGTGCTGCCCGGCGACGGCGCGACCGTCGGATACCGATTTGTCACTCACGAAAAGGTTCGTAAGGTCTGCTTCACCGGATCAAACGCCGCGGGACGCAAAATCATGGCGGGCTGCGCCGATCAGGTCAAGCGCGTCACGTTGGAACTGGGTGGCAAGAGTGCCAACATCATCTTCGCCGACGCCGACCTCGAACGAGCGGCGGCCAGTGCCCCCTACGCCGTGTTCGACAACGCCGGACAGGACTGCTGTGCTCGCTCGAGGATTCTCGTCGAAGCCTCGGCCTACGACCGGTTCATGGAGTTGTTCGAGCCCGCCGTCAAGGCAGTGCGCGTGCTCAATCCCGCTGACGAAGCGAGCGAGATGGGTCCGCTCATTACGTCGGCCCAGCGAGACAGCGTGGCCTCATACGTCGACGAGGAAAACGTGGCCTTTCGTGGCAGTGCACCCGAGGGACCCGGTTACTGGTTCGCCCCTACCGTGCTCGAAACACCAGACCGCACGAATCGAGCATTCACCGAGGAGATCTTCGGACCGATTGTGTCAGTCGTTCGATTCGAGGACGAAGCCGAGGCGCTCGAAATTGCCAACGACAGTCCCTTCGGTCTGTCGGGCTCGATCTGGACGCGCGACGTGGGACGGGCGCTGCGAGTTGCCCGCGGGGTAGAAACCGGCGCGCTCTCGGTCAACTCCAATTCCTCGGTGCGTTACAGCACGCCCTTTGGTGGCTATAAGCAATCGGGCATCGGCCGAGAATTAGGTCCCGACGCCCTTTTAGGATTCAGCGAAGAAAAAAACGTGTTCATAGCAACGGAGGAATAAGCAATGGGTCGTCTCGACAACAAGGTCGCCGTTATTACGGGAGCGGCGAGCGGCATTGGCCGCGCCACCGCCAAGCGCTTCGCCGCCGAGGGCGCCGAGGTGGTCGTCGCCGACATCAGTGAGCCCCAGGGCAGCGAGCTCGCGAACGAGATCGGCGGCACCTTCATCCACGTCGACGTGGCCAACGAGCAGAGCGTCGAAGCGCTCTACAACGCGACGGAAGCGGCGTACGGGGGCGTGGACGTGCTCTTTAACAACGCGGGAATCTCACCGGCCGACGACGACTCCATTCTCACCACGGGGCTCGACGCCTGGCAGCGTGTCCAGGACGTCAATCTGACGTCGGTCTATCTCTGTTGTCGTTACGGCATCCCCCACCTACAAAAGCGAGGCGGCGGCTCGATCATCAACACCGCGTCCTTCGTGGCCGTGCTCGGTTCGGCGACCTCGCAGATTTCCTACACGGCCTCCAAGGGCGGGGTGCTGTCCATGAGCCGCGAACTGGGCGTGCAGTTCGCCCGCGAGGGAATCCGCGTCAACGCGCTCTGCCCCGGACCGGTGAACACCCCGCTGCTCCGGGAACTCTTCGCCAAGGACCCCGAGCGCGCCGCGCGCCGCCTCATCCACGTGCCGATGGGCCGCTTCGCCGAACCCGAAGAGATCGCGAGTGCGGTGCTCTTTCTCGCGAGTGATGATTCATCCTTCATGACGGCGTCGACCTTCCTCGTCGACGGTGGGATTCATGGGGCCTACGTCACACCGCTGTAGCGATATCGCGTGCCCGATTAGGGGTTGACGTACGGCGCGGCCGTAGTGACGTGCACCTCGGGAATGAAATATTCGCTTAAGTACTTCTCGCCTTCATCACAGCACACGGTAATCACCGTCGCCGAGTCGTCTAGCTCATCGCGCAGCCGGCGCGCGGCAATCATGTTTGCGCCCGAACTAGGGCCCACGAGCAGTCCATGCTCACGAGCCAGCCGGCGCATCTCGGCAATCGCGTCGTCACTGTGCACCGAGACAACTCGGTCCACGAGTTCGTGGTGGCGTTGGTAGATGCCCGGCACGAAGCCGTCGGAGATTCCCTCAATTTTGTGCAGTCCGGTGTCTCCGCAGAGAATCGTGCACGACTCGCTCGGTTCTAAACCAACGACGAGCACGTCAGGGTTGACGTCACGGAAGGCTTGGCCCACGCCGATCAGCGTGCCACCGGTACCCACGCCCATAACGAACGCGTCGGGACGACGCCTCGGCGGCAGCTGGCCAATAATTTCCGGACCCAACCACGTGCGGTTCTCTTCGACGTTCCACTCTGATTCGAACTGATGGGGCGCGAAGTGGCCCGGTTGGTCACCGAGTCGGTCTGCGAGCGACAACGCTTCGTTGACGTGAAAGGTGCCGACGTTGATGAGTTGGGCTCCGAAGGCACAGGAGATCGCGGCCCGCTCGGGACTCATTCCCTCGGGCATCACAACCAGCATCTTGTAGCCCTTCACCGCGGCCACCATGCTCATGGCGTTGCCAGTATTCCCGCTTGACGCCTCGACAATCGTGTCGCCGGGCAGTAAGAGGCCCTCGCGTTCCGCGCGCTCAATGATGTAACGCGCCATTCGCGCCTTGATCGATCCCGACGGGTTGAGATACTCGAGCTTGAGGAAGATTCCATCTACCTCGATGAGTGGTGTCGAACCAATGGCATCGAGCACGGTGGCCTTCGTCTGAAACGTAGACACCATTGTCTCTCCTCTCAGTAACGAGTCCACCAGACCGTCGTCACTTCATGCTGCCAATATTTATAGTTGGAAAATGTCATTCAACGCTCCGCAGCGCTGAAATTTTTTTCTGGCGACCAAGAAAGTCAGTCACGAACTAGGCGCGAAGAGTGCCCAATTTTTGACGCTTCGTGCGGATGGGTGGGGGGTGACGCCAATTTCGCACTGCGTAAGTTGGAATTAATCGAATAACGTAATCAGGAATGAAGGCGCCAACCAATACGTCGCGCGGCGCTGAACGAAGGGGAAGGGGTCGATGTATGGCTGAAGGCACGAAAGATGAACCCTGGGAGCTGACCACGCCACCAGGAAGTTCGACGTACACCATGTACAGGGACGAGCAATCCGACCCGCCGTCCTTGGTCTGTCAGGTCGGTTCGACGACATTGAAATATCAACTTCGCGCGATTGACGACTTGCACGCGTGGCTGGTCAGTCAAGGTGACTGGGTCCCCTTGGGCGCAGCCGACGAAAAGAAGCCAGCCGCTGACGGCACGGTCGAAGCCTGGGGTCGCTCACCGGACAACCCGGTGGGCGGATGGTATGGGCTGCGCAACGGTTACCGCGGACGATTCGGAATGTATATGCCGCCCCTGCTCGAAGCACTCGGCTTAGCCGAAGTAACCCACGAGGCGAGAAACAACCAGATGCGCGCGCTGTGAGTTGCCCATCGAACCAAACGTGTTGCTAACAAGGTCAGCTCGCAACGCTCCGCGTCTAAAGGAGTCACCAGATGTTCAATGACATACCGGCGACAGTGCTGCTCACGATGCAGGGTCTCGAGAAAATTGATCATCAGGACCGCGTCGATGGCACGGCACAACTTCAGCGACTTCGCCAGATTCCGCCCGAAACCGGCCGCTTCATTTGTCTGCTCGCAGCGTCGTCGCCCGAGGGCTCCTGGATTGAAATCGGAACGAGCGCCGGATATTCAACCCTTTGGCTCGCGTTGGCCTGTCGCGAGCGCGGCCGGACGATAACGACGTTCGAAATAATGGCGTCCAAATCGCAGCTAGCCCGAGACACGTTCGCGGCCGCGGGCGTCGACGATGTCGTCGACCTCATCGAAGATGACTTCCTCACGTACGTAGACCGACTCGGCGACATTGGATTTTGTTTTCTCGACGCCGAAAAGGAGGTCTACCAGGCCTGCTACGAAGCCGTCGTTCCCCGATTGGTGCCTGGCGGACTACTCGTCGCGGACAATGCGATTAGCCACGAGGTCGCACTGGCACCGATGTTGCGCGCGGCGCTCGAGGACCCCAGAGTCGACGCCGTGGTGGTGCCCATTGGCAAAGGCGAGCTGGTCTGTCGAAAGAAGTAGAACAATACGCGCCGACCCGCGCAGTGACGGTGCGCCGGACATCTTTCTTGACGTGATGGCTGCGTGTCGCGCTAACAAGACTCAGATGCGGCCAAATGCTCATTCGCGTTGATCAGCAAATGGTGCGCGAGCATTCAAAGGTAAAGTGAGTATCCATGGTGCGCAAGGACTCTCCGGATACGGCTCGCACTCGAGAACACCACTGGGCAATTGGGATCAGTGCCGGCATCGTCGCGGTCGCCGCCCTCGTCGTGGGATCCGACTACGGCAAAGTCCACGGTCCATCGGTGCACAAACACGTGATCGCGTGGGTCGCTTCGGCGGTCCTCCTGGCCGCTGGCATCGTGGCGGTTCGGCGTATCGCCGCCGGCCTCGACGGACTCATCACGAAAAAATCTATTCCAGCGGCGGGCGCGGCGGTTCGCCTCATCGCGTCGGGCGTGGGCTACGTACTGCTGATCTTCTGCGTGTTCGCGGTAATTGGTGTGTCCGTCCAACGCTTACTGATTGGCGCGGGCCTTGCCGGTGTGGTGCTGGGAATCGCGGCCCAGCAGAGCCTGGGCAACGTCTTCGCGTCGCTGGTGTTGCTGTTCGCGCGACCCTTTGGTGTCGGCGATCACATCCGCATCCGCTCGGGCACCCTGGGCGTCATCGACGTCTACGTGCTCGCCATTGGGCTCACCTACGTGACCGTGCGCACCGACGACGGGAACCTAAAGATCCCGAACTCGGTGATGCTCGCCGCCGGCATCGGACAGTTCGATCCGGCCCCGCACAGTGCGCCCACGCAACCGAAGACGACAGATCTCGAGAGCGACACGCCCACGTAGTAAACAAATGACGGCGCGTTCTAGCTGCGCCTGGCCCACATCAGGATTCGCTTAAAGAGATACAGATATGGGGCCTGGTCCCCCACCTCATCGAGCAGGCGAGCTCGATACTGTTTCACGAACTGCTCGAAGCCCTCGTCGCCCAAGGCCTGCTTGAAGCGCGTCAACGTTGTTCCTTTCACCCATTCGACAACGTCGGACGTGGAGGCCAACCGATGGGCGTACACCTGCAGGCGCACGTGTTGGTCGACGAAGCCGAGCTCGTCGAGAACCGTTGCGTACCGCTCGGGCGTCAGCACATTTTCGGCCACGGCGTCGGGCGCCGGATCCGACAGCATCTCCGCGGCCACCGTCGCCGCGATCACGTGTGACGGATGGTCAGCGTTGGCCGGTACCTGAACCGCCAGCTGGCCGCCGTCACGCAACGAATCCGCCCACCGCGCGAGCACGCTCGGATGATCCGGTACCCACTGCAGCGACGCGTTGGCAAAGACCACGTCGTAGGCGTCCGGTTCTTGCCACGTGCCAATGTCGGCGAGCGCGAACTGAGTCGAACTATTGACGTGCGCCGCGGCCGCACGAATCATGGCAGGCGAACTGTCGAGACCGGTGACGAAAGACGCACGCAATTGAGCGCCGAGCAGCGCCGTGAGTCGACCGTCACCGCACCCGAGGTCCGCCACCCGAGGACCCGGCACCTCGTGAATAAGGTGCGCGAGATCCCAAAATGGCTGCTCGCGCTGCTGGGCAAAGCGGTTGTACTGGTTGGGATCCCAACCATCAAACGTGGTCACAACCAATTATGCCCGTCGAAGGTGGCGCTACGAAACGACGCTCGCACAGTGCAGGCACTTCGTCGCCGCGACCGGCAAGTCCTCGGACAAGCACTGCGGACACGTCTTGGTGGGCGCGGGCGTCGCCGGCTGGCCGAATACCGTGACCCCGTGCTTGGCCATGTACGTGCGATAGGGAACCACGAGGACGAAGTAGATCACGGCAATGAAAATGACGAAGTAAATGATGCCCGAGATGAACGCCCCGAAATTGACAAATTGGTGGTGCACGGTAAATCCCAGTGGCTCACCTGGCGAGCCTGAACTCTCGAACGCATTGACGAGCGGGGTGATGATGTTGCTCGTGAAGGCCGAAATGAGACCGCTGAATGCGAGTGCCACGACCAGTCCTACCGCGATGACAACCAACTCGCCCTGCAAAAGAAAACTCTTAAAACCCTTGATCATGACTCCCCCTCTAACTTGTTAATGGACGTATGACGTCTTCTTCGAGAACGTGTAATTCGCCATCGTCACCCACGACAGAGACAGTCTCATCCATCATGACCTCGCCCAGAGGGCTCACGACGGCCACCGTCTCGTCGACGGCGATGATGTGTCCCTCACTATCGGTCGCAACCACCACGTCGTCAATGACAATGTCGCCTTCGTCGTCGGTTCCAACAGTTTCAAATTCCACTAAGTCGACTTCGATCTCGTTGGCACCTTCGTCCGTCTCACTCATCCGCAACTCCTTGATTATCCGGCACTTTGTCCGGCCATTATCATGACATGTCGCCGGCAGCTGTGCGCCACGATAATCCGCGATGCCGAGTAAGAGAACCTTCGCACTTGGAAGACGTCGTGCGACCCCTATTAGGTTTAGTAGTTGAAATGGAAAAGAAGTCAAAGCAACGCAGTGCCCTGATACGTCGCATCGCGGCCATCGTGATCACCGGTGTGACGTTTTACATCATCTTTCCGGCTCTCCTGCGCGTCATTTCTTCATGGCCTCGACTTTCGTCGCTGGCTCCCGCGTGGCTCGCCGTCGTGGTGGTGACCGAAGCCATCAGCTTCTTCTGTTCGATGGCGCTGCAACGAATGGTCCTGCGCGTGAAAAGCTGGTTCGCCATCATCACTGCCTCACTCGCGGGTAACGCCGTCACCAACGTGCTTCCCGGAGGCGACGCGGTGGGCGCCAGCGTGCAATTTCAGATGCTCGTGACGTCGGGCGTTGATTCGGTCCAGGCGGCCGGAGGATTGGCAACGGCGTCGCTCTTAGGAATCGCCGGACTCTTCGCCCTTCCGGTGTTCGTGTTGCCGGCGATCGCGGGCGGTCTCTCGGTAAATTCCGGACTCTTGTTTGCCGCGGTACTTGGCATCGTGGGCTTCGTGCTCCTAGTCGCCGCCGGCGCGGTTGTCTTGAAATTTGACCGTGTCCTCTATTGGGTCGGGAGTTTCGTACAGTGGATCCTCAACAAGGTCCACCGCCGAAAGACCCCGAGCCAGAATCTGTCCGAACGGCTTATTGCCGAGCGCGATTCCGTGAGAAAAGAATTGGGGCGTAACTGGCACATGGCCCTGCTGGCGGTTGCCGGTCGAATTGGTTTGGATTACCTGTGCTTGCTGTCAGCGCTCTACGCAGCCGGGGCGAGGCCAAATCCATCGCTCGTGCTCCTTGCCTACGCGGCCACCGCGGTCATTGCCCTCATACCGCTCACCCCGGGCGGACTGGGCATCGTCGAAGCATCCCTCAGCGGGCTGTTAATTCTCGCTGGCGTGAAACCGGACCGTGCCGTGTTGGCGACGCTAGCCTTCCGGCTCGCGTCCTATTGGTTGCCGATCATGGCCGGCGCGGTGTCGTATTTCCTGTTTCGACACCGTTACGGCAAATCTAAAGTCACTCTCGCAGAACCCACGTGATCAACGCAGTGGGTGCGTGACGCGAACCAACAGGAACAGTACTCACCGCGTCCGCAACATCATCACACCAAACTTTTGGGGAATTGACCGTCGCCTAACATTCCAACGAGTCCGATTGACGCGTGATTCATCAGCATTATGATTCGCGCGATTGCTAGTGGCTCAAAAGGAGCGGCGGTGATCGACAAGAATCAGTTGGTTTTTTCCGACGATCGAACAGACGCGCTGCGCGCGGTTGACTCAATATCAAACGGCAAGGGGTGGTGCAACGTCGTGCCTAGGGTGAGCGAAGACGTCAAGGACCTGACCATGAATGGCTTCGGACTTTGGGTGAGTTCGGGAGTGTGCGTTGCCTCCTTCGTTACCGAAGCAACTCGCCGAGGCGTCGATCAACCGTCATCACTCGGCCTCTTACATACGCGACACCGACTCGGCCGGGAACGAATTGCGACGCTGCTGGGCAACGCACCTTTCAGCGTCCGCCAGGATCACACCCAGCGTGGATTATTGCTCGACGTTCCCCCGCGTACGTCCGCGGATGTCGTACTCGATGTCATGTGCACCCTGACGGCTCAGTTGTGCGATTACGATCTCACGGGCTCGTGGCGCCTCGACCTCTTCACGCGCGAGTAGCGACGTTCACATCACCGCGAATCCGACATCAGTCTTGGTAGAAATTGGAGTACGGCTGACAACGTGGCGACCGCCCGAGTGCTGACGATTCTTGATTGTGCGTCACGCATCGTTGTCCTCGTTACAACGACATTAAAATTTCGCATTCGAGGTCATTTGCGATTGAACGTAACTGAATTGCAACATTGCTCCCAGGGATTTCTAAGTCGTCGCGAGTACCGTTTGGAAGATATCCAAGGAGATATCTAATGGGACTTCGCCTAAACCCTTCATCACCCTCAGTGCGCAGATTGGCCACCTCATTCGTCGCGTCGCTCGCGACCGTTACCCTACTGAGCACCACGTTGATTTCCGGTGACGCATCCCTTGCGGGCGCCACCTCCGGCGCGCCGCGATGCACGACCGGCGACCTGGTGGTGTGGCTCAACACCACGGGCAACGGCGCCGCCGGTAGCTCCTACTACAACCTCGAATTCACCAACGTGTCGGCGCACGCCTGTTCGGTGAGCGGATATCCCGGTGTGTCGGCAGTCAACGTGGCCGGCACCCAGATCGGCAGCGCCGCGGGACACAATGCCGAACACCCAGCCACGCTGATCACCCTTTCAAGCGCCACGGCGGGCGGCGGTCTGGGTGGCTTCGTGACGCACAACACGGCCACCGTGATTCTCCAAATCACGGACGCCGGCAATTACTCCAACTCAACGTGTGGCAGGGTCGTGTCGGCAGGTCTGCGCGTCTACCCGCCCGACCAGACCGCGTCGCGGATAATTCCTTATCCGTTCGTGACCTGTGCGAAGCACGGGCCACTCATCTTGCACGTTGAACCAATACAAAAGGGTGTCGTCACGGGCTAGCAGTGCCGGCCGTTCGACGCTGCCACCACCTTCTAAACCACGCTCTTTGCGGTCATGGAGGTTTGAGAACGTACCATTTAGGTCGCGCTCACCGACGCCAGTGGTGTTTAGCCCAATCTCACCAGACGTGAAAACGCAGCGCCGCCAAGGCGGCGGCCAGCACGACAACCGCCCAACACAAAGAGCGCAGCGCCTGCTCGAGGGGTCGAAGCATTGAATCCTTGTCAATAATGACGCTCGTGCCGTCCAAATGCGTGACGAATCCATCTACCGAAGCGGTCTTTCGACGAAGTTCACGTGCGGGTGACGAGAGCTGACGCTGCGCTTGGGACAGGAGTGCCGCAAAAAGCGCCGCCAGAACCGACGGGCCGCTGAGACGGCCGTGCTCAGCAAAGTAGGCCGTAAGCAACGGAAACGCTCCCCACGACAACGCAAACATCGCGTCGGTATGCAGACGGCCGGCGAACATCTCGAGGTTGTAGCCAATAGCGATGATGATGCCCACACCAATGAATATTGCCATGTACGGACTGACCTCGATCATGCCGAGCACGCCCAAGCCAACCGCCGCGCTGAGGCCGACCAGTGCTGCGGCGATCAGTTGACGCGCCGGTATGGACGTGTTGAGCGGTCGACCGTGCAGTTCATCCAGCGCGTGCGCACCAATGCCCACCGCCAGAAAGAAAGCAACCAGGGTGGCGGCGAGACGCACCGCGTTAACCGGACCGACCAGACAGGCACCAATTACTACGTACGAGAGATGCCACAACGTGTAGGGCGGATGCAGCACCGTCCACCAATCACGTGACGCGGGGCTCTTCAGAAATCTCGGTTGGGCGTAATAGGCCGGGCCTCTGGCCTGCGACTTGGTGAATCGAGCCTTGGGCATTGTCATGTCGAACGGTAGCCCCACATCACGAGACCGCCGCCGAGGCTCATCGAGCGATGTTCCACGTGCTCGACGCCGGCGTGTTCCCAGGCACCCACGGTCCAGTCCACCGGGTAGGCGCGATAGTGCTTGGAGATACTTGGTCCGAGAAAACGACCCACGTCCCACCAACCTTTGCCGCCCGTCACCAATCCGCCTACTGGCAAAACCGCCCTCGTATAAAGCCACCACAGGGCGTGCCAGCCGGGTGCTCGCGGCACGGCAAACTCGAGACTCGCGATTGGGCCGCCCGGCTTCACCACCCGCACGAGTTCGGCGATCGTCGCCTTCGGGTCGTCAACGTAGCGCAGGAGATACGTGAAGGTGAGCGCGTCGAAGGTGTCGTCAGCGAACGGCAGTTGCTCGCCGCGACCCAACACCAGTGAAATCCGCTCATCCAGACCGGCCGCATGCACATTGGACTGTCCCATGCGCAACATGGCTTCGCTGAGATCAATGCCGACGATTCGAGCCTTGGTCTTCTTGGCCAACGCCTTGGTCACCGCGCAGGGGCCGCACGCGACGTCAAGAATCAGTCGCGGATCCGAACCCACGACGCGATCGATCATGGCCACGCGCCACCGCCGGTCCTGTCCGAATGAAAGCAGCCACGCGAGCAGGTTGTATCGACGCGGTAGCGGTTCGAACAAGTCCTTGGCGAATTCGTTGGGCGTCGCACGTGACGCCGCGACGTCGCGATTTCCAAATCTCATTGGCGACCCGCGATCGTTACGCGTGGCCGGTGATCAGCGACGACGTTATGACACCAGCTCATGCTGTAGAACATCGGGAACACAACCATGGTCTGACCTCCACGTCACTGCCTGGCTCACGACCAAGTTCGAAGGAACGGAATCCCACCCTTCGATGTTGGCACATTACCGGCAGTGGCAAAAAACCACTCCGAACGGGTTCACGGCGCAGTCCCTGGTCTCGAGACGAAAAGATGGTGCGAACTACGCTTGCCAGGTCAACCTGCTTTCACGACAGCGCCGTCCCAGCATCACGAATTTGACATGCGTGATCGTGTTTGGCAGTGCGCTCGGATACATCGAAGCCGCGGTGGTCGACTACCTGCGGGCGTTAATGAATTTCCACCGGGATTACTCACTCATTCGCTACAAGACGCTGCTCAATCTCGGTTTCATCGCGTTCGTCACCACCAAGCATTCACTCTGGGTGAACAATCGCGTCAACGACGTCGAAAAAGCGCGCGAGGTGGCCACGATCGTCATGTCGATCACGGTTGCCTACATCGCGGACAGTGACTGGCGTCAGCGGCTCGGCGCCGTCCTCGTTAGCTTCGCGTGTTGGGACATCACGTACTACGTCTTTTTTAAAAGTACTGGACAACTGGCCCCGCAGCCCCTTGACCAGGGACGTCTCTGATCCCGGTCACGTGGATCGGTCCCGTGATTACGCCGCTCGTGTGCGCCGTCATGATCCTAGCGCCAGGCAATCGCCTCTATCTGCGGCGTTAGACCGCCGTGACGGTCACCTTGATGTTGCCCCTGGTGGCGTTGCTGTAGGGACACACCTGGTGCGCGCCGTCGGCTAACTCTTGGGCCGTGGCGAGGTCGACACCGGGAATGTGGACTTCGAGGGTCACCGCGAGGGTAAGAGCGCCACCTTCAGCGGTGCCAAGGGTGACCGAGGCAGTCACGGTCGAGTCGTCGGTGTTCACGTCGCTGCGCTTGGCGACGAGTCCCATGGCGCCCTGGAAACAGGCCGAGTAACCGGCCGCGAACAGCTGCTCGGGATTGGTGGCCCCGCCGGGTCCGCCCATCTCAACCGGGCGACGCAGGTCCACGTCCACCAAGCCATCGCTGCTTTTCACGTGACCGGCACGGCCCCCGACTGCGGTTGCCTTTGCCGTATAAAGCTCTTTGGCGATTTCCGTGACCACGATGCACTCCGATCTAAAGGTTTCCTGCCAGTTGGCAGTCTCTTCACGTTATCGATTCGGATCGAAATCCGGACCGTCGTCGCCGACGTGTTACTCCTGGACGATTTCGAAGGCGCGAAGGCCCCGAATCCGTTCCTGGCGGCGCGTGCGCAATCGCTTCTCTGAGAGTTCGGCAAGTTCGACGTAGGACTTGAGGATGGCGCCGTGCACGCGCTCGACGGTGATGAAGGGATTGGCGTCTTCGGGAATCACTTCGTCGATGAGGCCCAGATCAAGTTGGTCCTGTGCGGTGGAGCGCATCGTCGCGAGCGTGGTCCGGATCTGATCGCGTGTGGGCTGTGGCGTCTTATAGAGGATGGACGCCGCCGAGCGAGGTTCGGCCACGTAGGCCATCGCCTTTTCCAGCATGATCACGTGGTCGGCCATGGGCGTGGTCGCGAGGCCACCGCCGCTGCCCAGCGCGCCCGCGACCAGCGAGATGACCGGTTCGGAATAGTCAATGCCCTTGAGGATTGACCTGGCAATTGCCCGTGACTGTCCGCGGCGCTCGCTTTCCAGGGTCGGTTTCGCGCCGAGCGTGTCGGTGATGAAGAGCGCCGGCAGCCGCAGTCGCTCCCCCATCTCCAAGATCCGTTCCATGTAGGCAAAGTCCTCAGGGGCCGGGTTGGAGGGTCGTTTGACCACGGTCTCGCCGAATCGTTGATATGAGGGCTGGGTGCCGACGATCACGAACGGCTGACTACCTATTTTGGCGAACGCGCCCACGATGGCCGGGTAGCGCTTGTAGTCAGACTCTTGGACGTAGTTGTAGACCGCGATGGCGTCGGTGAAGGCGAAGCGGATGATGAATTCGAGGTCCACCCGGTTGGCGTCGGTCATGAGGTCTTGATACTGCTCTTCGAGTGCCTCGGGATCGTCGAGCGCGCGAATCGCCCGCGCTGACGCGGACTGGAGTTGCACCGAGCCCTTGGCATCCTCGAAATGAGGACCAAAAATACCTACCGGGCCGAAGCTGAATGCCCGGCGTTGGGAAGACGGCGTCACGTTATGAATCGTGGGTACCGACTCCCGCGTGAGCACGTGATGCTTGTCGGGCAGGGTGGTTGATGTCAGCAACTCTCCGAGGTATCCAACCAGCTCGTCAACGTCGGCGAGCACGACATCGATATTGCGATCGAGCAAATTAGCTTCGGCGCTCTGGGAGTTCGTTGGCACGGACGCACCTTCGAAGGCCTCGATGACGTTGGGACCGGCAAAACCGAAGTTGGTGCCCGACGTCGCGATGATGAGGTCGGCGTTCGGCACCGCGCTCGCCGAGACTCCACCCCACACGTTGCCCAGCAGCACCGCGATCTGGGGCAGCGCCACCTTCTCTTTGAAGTGGCGGATTGCCTCGACCATGCGCGTCATCTGTGTCAGGCCCGCGAAGTTCTCGTGCTGGCGCACGCCGCTCGAGGCGTAGACGCTCACGAAGGGCAGCTTCTTGCTTATCGCGAGGTCGGCCGCCGCTTGAAACTTCTCCCCCGACACAACGCCCAACGAGCCCGCGAAAAAGTCCCAGTTCATTGCGTAGAGCACGACTTGGTGGCCCGCGATGGTCGCGGTTCCGTACGTCGATGATTCAGACTTTCCGCGCCCCGTCTCACGCCGCAATTTATCTAAATATGATTCATCCTTTTCGCCCGCGTGACCGCTGCGAATAAGTCCAACCAGATCTTTGGCGATGCGCCAACGCACGTGAATTGGCTTGAAATTTAGTTGTTCTTGGAGCGCCAAGAGTTGCGACGGACTATTGACTTTTTTGCGATTGTGCAAGTGAGCCCCGACCGGAGGTTCGAATACCGGCAAGCCAGCAGGATGGCCCTCGCCGAAAAACCTTGCGTCAAAGTCTTCATCCGGGCGTGGTCCACTGTCTTCAGTGGGTTCTAACATGAACACCCATTATGGCACGTAGTGCCTTGATGCGAAAGGTGATCTGCGTGCGCGACGCGCATTCTCGAGACGCGCATTCTCTCGATGTTCATTCGGGTGTTGCATTACCCGTGAGTAATACAGGATTCGCATTTTTCTTTTCGAAAAATGCATTCGTCGACGCGCAACGTTGCGTTGGGCTAACGCAGTGTTCTTTATCGCGCGAGCACACCGATGGAGTTGACTGTGCTGCTGCGCATGGTGCTAGACGGCACCCGACGCGATCACGGGACTCGTGGGCATCTGAGTTCCACCCGCCGGTTCAACGGTGACGTCGAGCGATGACGGTGTCGGACCGCCAGCGACGGTGAACCCCACGTCATCAGGCGACTCGCCCATGAGTCCAATCGAGATCGGCGTGCCGTTGATGACGCCCCACAGCTGGTAGGTCTCGTTCGTCGACAGGGCGGGCATGTGTGACTTGACCAAGTAACCGCGACCGTCGGGCAAGAGCACAAACTGCGCCAGTTCCACCTGCGCCGAACTCTTGAGGTTCACCAGCCGGTGCCCCGGCGTCTTCAGGGCTGCCTCGACCACGTTGTTCGCGCTGCGGCTCAAGGCGCTGTTGAGACGCGACACGTGACCGTTGGCGCTCGCCAAACTGAAGGCCAGTACCACGATCGCGGCGGCGGCCAACGCCGAGAACGAACTGACGAGTGTTCGCGCGCGCCGTGACGACATCGCGGGTCGCGAGCGAAGCGATCGAACGGACTCGCTCAGCCCGCCCAGGATCAACTCCGGCGATGGCGTGTCGCCGTTCTGGTCCTCGAAGATCCGTGTCGAGATGCTCGACCACAGTCCTTCGGGTAGCGCGGCCACGGAGTTGCCCATGGCGCTCGCAACCTCACGCAGGCTGTCAAGTTCACTTTTACAACGCGGACACTGCGCCACGTGCGCTTCGATCTGCTCGCGCTCTGCACTGTCAACGGCGTCGAGCGCCAGTGCGGCTAATAGTTCGCTGGCTTCTTCGTGGGTCATCATCACTCCACTCCTTGGACGCCAGCTTCGACCAGCACGCTTCTCATGCGCTGCATGCCATTTCTGATTCTACTTTTCACAGTTCCTTCTGGTTGATTGAGAATCTGCGCAACCTGCACGTAGGTGTGTCCTTCGAAGTACGCCAGCTCAATGGCCCGTCGCTCTTCTTCGGGCAGCTCGCCGAGGGCTTGGGCGACGTGATGGGTGACCGTCAAGTCCCATACTTCGTGCTGCATATCGTATTCGGCCCTTGCGGTTTTAACCGCTTCGTTGGTTTCGCGCACGCGGCGCGAATTGAGTGAGCGAATCGCGTCCACGGCCCGAGCGTGGGATTGGGCCAACAAGAACGAGCGCAACGATCCGCGAGTCGGGTCATAGCGGTCGGGTTGATTCCACAGTCGGAGGAAGACCTCCTGGGTCACGTCTTCGGCCTCCGTCGCGTTGTTGAGGACCCGTCGCGCGAGGCCGTACACGGCACCACCGTGACGCCGATAGACCTCGGCCAGCGCCACTTCGCTGTAGCGTCCGATTGACGTGACTAACTGGGCGTCGCTCGCCTCGCTGAACTCTTGCATTCACTACCTATTCGGAGCCGAAGCCATTGTCGGATGTTCGATGCTTAAGAATACGGAGCGTACAACGAAAAGTTATGCGGTTGTAGGGCGACGTGAGGCGCGCTACTGGAGGTACGACCAGGTCGCGGTTACGCTCGAGATGGGGCCAGATTGCTACATTTCTAGGGTGCGCCTGGTTTCCTGGAACGTCAACGGTATTCGGGCGGTGGCCAGCAAGGGGTTGCTACTCCCCTTTGTCAAGGAACTCGAACCCGACGTCATTTGTCTTCAAGAGACCAAGGCCCAACAACACCAGATTGAGGTTCAACTCGACGGGTACGAGGAATATTGGAATTCCGCGGAGAAGAAGGGCTACTCCGGCACCGCGATCTTCACCAAAACTACGCCACTCAGCGTGACGTCGGGACTACTGCTAAAGGACATCAAGAAGTTCACGATGGGTGACGACGCGTTCGGTGATCCGCACAGCGAGGGCCGCGTGCTGACCGCGGAGTACCCAGACTTCTTCCTCGTCACCGTGTACACGCCCAACGCCAAGGGTGACCTCGGTCGATTGTCGCTGCGCCATAGCTTGTGGGACCCCGCGTTCCTGCTGTACCTCCAGCAACTCGAAGCGACCAAACCGGTCATCTTCTGCGGTGACCTCAATGTGGCGCACACGCCCGATGATCTGGCCAATCCGAAGACCAACGTGGGCAAGGCCGGATACACCAGTCAAGAACGCGACGGATTTCAAAACTTCGTAGACGCAGGCTTTGTGGACACTTTCAGGATCTTCCACCAGGGCAACGGGCACTATACGTGGTGGTCCAATTTCTCCAACGCGCGATCGAGGAATGTCGGATGGCGCATCGACTACTTCCTGGTATCGAACAGCCTCGTCGATCGTGTGGAGGCCGCGGACATTCACGCCAACATCATGGGCAGTGACCACTGCCCCGTCAGCCTCACCCTGAAGGCCTGAGACTTACCAATCGCGAACGACGTCGCTGAGCCGTTCGGTTCGGTGGGAACCGTGCCCAACCCGCCAGCGTGGAATTGGCCAGTCGAGATCCGATGACCAGGCATGATGAATACTGCAAACACGACCTCATATTTCAACGCCACTACGAGCAAAGCGCCGCCAATGAGGCTAAATAGTGGCTAATTTTCCCCGTCTAATTATGTTCAAGGACACGCTGTAGGCTCGGGAAATATTTCCGGGTTTTCGCGTCAGTACTGTCGAGCGAGAGGAGCCAACGATCAACTTTGCCAAGTGGTCGCGCGCAGTGACCATTGCCGCGGTGCTCGTCGCAACCAGCATCTCCGGGGCGTCCGCCTGGTCCGGCGTGACGGCCTCGGCCGCATCCTCGGCCAACTGCAGTTCGTCGGCGCACACCGGAGTCAATTTCGTTGGCTGCGATCTTTCGGGCCGAGATTTTCGCGGCGCCAATCTTCGAGATGCGAATCTCCGGGACACGAACCTCACCGACGCGAACTTGATTGGTGCGCAGATGGCGGGCGTGAACCTCTTTCGCTCCGATCTCGAGGGCGCGCAGATGTCCGGTGCCGACCTCAGTGGCGTCACGTCGGGCGCCCTGAGGGGGCTCCCAATTCTTCCTGCCAATTGGAACCTGGTGAGTGGCTATCTCGTGGGCCCGAACGCCAATCTGACCAACGCCCAGCTCACTGACGCCGATCTTTATGATTCGGACCTGCTCGGTGCCCGGTTAACGGGCGCCGATCTGACCTCCGTGGTCTCGGGATTAGTGACGGGCACGCCAGTTTTACCAGGGGGATGGAGTTTGATTGACGGCTATCTCGTTGGCCCGGGCGCACACCTGAACGATGCACTACTGAATGGGGCCGACCTCGCGAACGTCAACCTCTCGGCGGCGAACTTGATTGGTGCCCAACTCACCAACGCCAGCCTGGTCGACGCCGACCTATCCGGGGCAATACTGGCGAACGCTGACGTCGCCGGCGCAGATTTCTCCGGGGCGGATTTGTTCAACGCGAATGTGCTTGATGCCAACACCGAAAACGCGCGCACCGATAGTGCAACGATTTGCCCTGGCGGCCAAGAGGGCCCGTGCAGTGCCTCGTGGCGTTTTGTGAAGGGGCAAACTGCCTGACGCAGTGCGGTAACTACGCCGTCACCCTGCCGACACCGAAACTCCTTGCGTTCAACGAAATTCGGGAACGCCGAACCGCCGATTTGGGCTGATGTTGAGACACTCTTGCGCCGTTGGTGAGATTCACCAATAAACCTTCTCTGAATGGTTCTCTCCCTGATCCGACGGGCCGCGAGCACGGCCCCGAAGATGCCGCCCGCTGACGAGACATACCCCGTCGCGTTCCCTGAGGGTGAGTGCTTTACGACGTCAACCGAGGATTTCCCGTTGTCGTGGCACATCCTGCTCGAAGTGCTGCCCGACGGAATTGCCTTCGTCGATGGCCCCGGCGTCATCCGCTACGCCAACGATCAATTGGCGACGTTGACCGGGTACACGCGAAAGGAACTGGTGGGCCACACGATTGAATTCCTCGTGCCCACGATCAACCAAAATGAGCTGCTCGCCCAGCGCACCAGAAACGTGCGGCTTTCACACAAGCACAAGCACGTCATCGATGTTGATCTGACCCTGGTGTGCAAGAACGCCAGCGAGACCGCGGTGCACCTGGACCGTTCGCCGTTTGTCTTAGACGGTGAAACCTGGCACGTGGTGACGATTCGCGACATCTACGCGCAGAAGGCCGCGGAGGTGGCGCTGGCGCAGTCTGAACTGAGATTCCACATGGCCTTTGACGGCAACGTGGCACCGATGACGGTCACCAATCTCGAAGACCGCATCACCGCCGTCAACGATTCCTTCTGCACGATGGTTGGATATTCGCGCGAAGAACTGATGGGCAAGGACTCCAAGATCTTTACCTACCCCGAGGACGTCGGAATTACCGAAGAGTCGCACCGTCGTGCGCTTTTTGGCGAAGCCGACCAGAACCGGTACATCAAGCGATACCTGCGCAAGGACAAGCGCGTGATTTTCGTCGAGGTGTCACGGACACCGGCTCGAGACGAAAACGGCAAACTGCTGTACTTCGTCTTCTCCGAGCGCGACATCACCGAAGAGCGAGCGCTCAGCGCGCAACTGTCGCACCAGGCGCTGCACGACCCGCTCACGGGACTGGCCAACCGTGCTCTGTTCATGGACCGGTTGTCCCAAGCCCACGCCAGGATCACTCGACAAGGTGGAACCTGCGCGGTACTCGTGATGGACCTCGACAATTTCAAGGGCGTCAACGACACGTACGGTCACCTCGTGGGTGACCAGTTGCTGGTCGCGATCGCGCACCGCCTGACCCAGTCCTCACGATCTTCAGACTCGCTCTGCCGCTCCGGGGACGACGAATTCCTGTACTTGGCTGAAGGACTGGCATCGCCTGACGACGCGGGACTGGTCGCCAAACGACTGCTGCAGGTGTTGACCGAGCCATTCTCATTCGCGGACGTCAAGATTGAACAACGCGCGAGCGTCGGTGTCGTTGTCTGGGACGCCACGTGCACCGACCAGACGGAAATTGTCCAGAACGCGGACATTGCCCTCTTCGAGGCCAAGCGTGCGGGCAAGGGTCGTCACGTGATCTTTGAAGTCGGTATGGACCAGCAGGCAGTCAACCGCTTTGAACTCGTCCAGGAGTTGCGCCAGGCCTTTAGCGCCGGTGAGATTTCCATGCACTACCAGCCCATCGTCGACCTGACGACCACGGCGGTCGTGGGTTT